>JAQGHS010000681.1 GCA_028291605.1 Planctomycetaceae bacterium
ACCTGGCCTTTGTAGCTCTCTGTATTTGTGGTCACCGTGCCATTCAGGTTAATGCGGAAGAAGATGCCGTTCTCGGCCGGCAGCAAATCGAACTTGGTGACGGTCGACGTGATCTGGCAGCCATAGACGTCGGCTCCCAGGATGAAGTCTTCCACTCCACCTTCTTCCAGGTGCGTCTTCGAGAGGACGCGATTCAGGAAACCTTCCGAGACCGCCAACTGCAGGTTCGAGTTGAAGTAATGCTGACGCAGGACGCTGGTCAAACGGTCGCCGCCGTCCGCAGTCAGATCACGCAGGGCATCGTAAGCGGCTCGTACCTTGGCAGCCGAATCGCTCGTGACGTTGGCTTCGTAGCCTTCCAGTCCTTCCAGGAGATCCTTCAGGTTCTTGCGAACCTCGTCCATATTGACGCCATTCGTCGCCTTCTTCAGCACGGCGACAGCGTGGGTCAGGTCATGCAGATAGGTCTTCAGAGCTCCGTTGGCGACGAAGTCGCGGATGGCGGCGTCTTCGGACTTCGACGCGGCCAGCGTCTTGTCCATGACCGGAGTCAGCGTTTCGACCAGCTTCGCGGCATCAGCATCGCTGGCCAGTGCAGCGCGAACTTCGCTGGTGTGCAGGTATTTCTTCCAGGCATCGCCCCCCTGGACGGTATCCAGATAAGAGTCGGCCGTTTCGATGCCGGCGGTCAATTGAGCCTTGGCCGCATCGACTGCCGCACCGCGTCCCGTGGTGGGATCGGCGGTCAGCGTGTCGAGCACCGCTTCGATGACTTCGATCCGGCGATTCAACGAACTTCGCAGGCCGCGCAATTGGGGCAGAATCGATTCGTATTGCGGATCGTCGAGAGCCTTATCGAGGGTCTCGAGCTTGACCTTCAGGCGTCCGATGGCAGCCTTCTGGCCTTCGAGATCTTCGGCAGTCTCGCCATAGAATTTGGTCAGTTCGCCGGTGACGCTCTCGCCCCAGGGAGCCCAAGTCTCAGGCAACGTGCCGATGGTGTTCAGCAGGCCTTCGGGAGCCTCGGCGGGCAGCAGCCCTTTCAGGCCGACGGCGTTGGCCGGGGCGGCGGGCTTGTCTTCTTTTTTCTCTTCCTGGGCCAGCACTCCCGTAACAAGGGCCGCACAGGTGAGGACTCCGCCGAGACGCACGGCCAGCCCTCTAGCTCGACGTCGGGCGGCCGATTGGAACGGGGCCGCTTCAGGACTGAATTGCATCATTACTCGACTCCCGCAAATTTGGAAGAATTGGTTTCGAACCTGAGATATTTTGAGAGAAACCGATTCCGGCCGCTGGACTTTCTCGGAACTTCCGAGCGTTCTCTCGTTGTCTTCAATAGTTCGGAAGGCGTTTGGTTCTTGGATGACGATCGATTGCGGATTGCCGCTTGTCGCGGTCGCGTGAACTCTATCAGTGCCTCATGGTCTTAAGCATCACGTTATTTTGACCAGGCGTAACGGCTGAGGAAACAGGACAAACATTACCGTCTGGTGAAAGCCTGCGGGGCTGGTTGAGTCACACAAAACTTATTAGGTGAGCCGGGCGGCGTAAGCCCCCGGATTCTTTTTGATTCAGATTTGGAAACACAGAGGCGCAGAGAAAATAGAGGAATTGCCTGTACTCTGTTACCTCTGTGCCTCTGTGTTTTCATCTATTCGTTCCCCAAACAACATTGAAACAAAAGAAACGAAGAATCCCGGGGCTTACGCCGCCGGGCTCGCCTGGGTCGAAGTTCTTATTGCATCAACTGTGATTCAAGAGGCGCCCTCTACGGCATACCTCGACTCAACCGCTCGCACACTATTGTCACGATTGACGCCCTTGGCAAACTGCCCCGGACAGGTGAACTCGCCGCGTCTTAACCGATCGTTGTGCATGGCAACTCGAGGACCAGAAAATCGTCGCGGTGAAAACTTTGAGTGAAGTCACGGCCGAGTACGTGATAGATTTCAAGTGTTCGAGACGAGTGTTAAACAATGTCATGCTGAAAACGCGAGGCGGCGGCTGCCAACTCGCCGAATTGCCGACAGAGACAAGTGCCGTCACAGCGAGAAGTGAGTCAACGGTCCTGAATTCAAGCTGCCAACCGAAGCTGTCGTGCTCGACCTTCCCGGCAGTTTGAAGACCGCCAACTCCCCAGCTCCGGACGACGCAGACGGGATGATGACGGTGGTCTCTGGCTATCCATTTCGAGTGAGTCGCAGCCGCTGCCCCCCAGCGAGGTCTGCGAGATCGGGCGACTGATGAACCAGTCCGATCTCGCAGAGTCATGACGGTGGGTTTACCCCAATCAGCCGCGACGCGTTAGCGTGTGGTTGGAAAATGACGTTGGCCCGTACTTCCAACTGTGTGCGAGCGCCGAGCGGCTGATTTGGATGCAACATGATGGACCTCCCAAGGCGGCCCCTGCTGAGTCACACCCCTCGTGACCAGCGGGGGCCGTTCGAGGCAGAGATGTTCGTTAGGTTGAGAAAAAATAGTCCAGGTGAGCCGGGCGGCGTAAGCCCCCGGATTCTTCCGTGGGATAGGCTTCCAGCCGGTCATTTGTCACCTCAAGTGACAAACCCGCAGTCCATGCATCCCACGATCGCCACTTTGATCGCCGCGTATTCTTCGTTCACCGCATTGTCGCTTCGCGATTGACAGGCTGGAAGCCTATCCCACGACGAAGAATCCCGGGGCTTACGCCGCCGGGCTCGCCTGGATCAGGGTTTTAGGAGTCCTGGCTGATCCCGTTACGATCGCACGGCCTGTTCTGCGGCGGCTTCGCCGCTATGAATGGAATCCGGCAACCCAACCCCGTCATACGAACTGCCCGCCAGCCCCAGTCCCGGGAATTGCGCCCCCAGTTCGCGAATGCGTTTTACGCGTTCCAGATGCCCCACATGGTACTGCGGCATCGAACGCGGATAGCGGGCCACCACTTCAAAATCAGGCGTCCCGGTGACCCCCAACAGATCTCGCAGTTCTTCCCGCACGAGCTGCTTCGTTTCTTCATCCGAGATCCCAAAATACTCCGGTTGCATGGCCCCCCCGACGAAGGTCCGTAACTGCACATGGCCTTCGGGGGCCCGGTTGGGAAACTTGCGACTCGTGAACGACACGGCCAGGATCCGGCGGTGTTCGACGGCGGGAATGACCAGTCCGAAGGCATCCAGGGGATGTTTGACATCGGCCAACCGGTGACCGGAAACGACGATTGTTGTCGACGCATACTCAATTTCGCGCAAGGCTCGCGACCACTCCGTGGCAAACGGTTGAACCAGATCGGCCACGCGATAGGTTGGCAAGGTCAGGATCACGCGGTCAAAAGTCTGCGGCGGCTGGCCTTGTGCCGTCAGGAGAAAACCCCCGGATTCCAGGGGCTGTAGCCCGGTCACCGGCGCGTTGACATGGATCTGCACCTCACGCGACACGCGGTCGGCGAGGGCTTGAATCAGCTCCTGCGTGCCCCCCGCGAGCGTGGTGAACAGACCGTAGCGGGCGCCGCTGGCATGTTCATTGGCACTCGCCGTCTTGGCCGCCGATCGAGACGCACGGATCAAGCTGCCGTGCTGCTGTTCCATCTCGAGGAATCGGGGCAGCGTGGCCCGCAGGCTCAGTTTCTCTGGGTCCGAAGTGTAGATGCCCCCCACCAGTGGCTGCACCAGCCGGTCGAGCACCTGCTGCCCAAACCGCCGCCGCACGAAGCTGCCGAGGCTTTCGTCCTGCACATCACGTTTCGCGGGCAGGAAGTATTCGCACCCCATGCGCAGCTTGCCCCACCAACTGAAGATGGACGAGGTTAACACGGGCCAAACCTGGGCCGGGGTCATCAATTGAAAACCCTCCGGCACTTCGACCGGCTGGCCGCGACGCAGGACCAGCGACCGGCGGTACCGCGCATCCGTCGGAATCAGCCGGTCTTCGATCCCCAAGCGTTTGCATAGCCCGACCGCCCAAGGCTTGTTGGTGATAAACGAATCAGGACCCAGCTCCAGCGTGTAGCCGTCAATCTGTTGTGTCCCCACCAGGCCACCCAGGCGCGGCCCGGCTTCATACAAAGATACGGAAGACGGCGATGTCGGCTGAAGCTCCAACAGCCGATGAGCGGCTGCCAGTCCGGTAATCCCTCCTCCGACGATGGCGATACGAAGCGGTGCTGTCATCTCCGAAGTATAGAAAACGCGTCAGCCAGTAGGATAGGCTTCCAGAATGGCCTTCCTAAATCTTCGTGTCCTTTGTGACCTTCTGTTCCAATCTCTTTTTTGAACAGCAGGTCACAAAGGACACGAAGAAATGCAAAGAGGAGAAAGGGTTTGGTTTCCCCGCGATTAACTTCTTCCGTAGTTTGTTACAAGCGGTCAACGTCACGTCATTGAATGAATTCTCCGACCGGACACGCTCCCTCTGTAACTCATCGAGGTATATTGATGTGAGTCAAACCCCTCCTGCCATTTAACCGCCTGATATTCGCCGATCGAACTATTTTCCTGAAAAAATTGGAATTCAGCGATTTTACTAAAGTCGTTATCATGCGGGCGCAAGTGGGCGAAGGAGATCGGCCCTCGGCAGGCTTAATGGAAGCCGGTACGACGGCCAATTCACATGGAGGGGAGATCCAGCATGGTCAGTAAGGGAAGTACTACACCCAGGAAAACGGCGATTTACAGATTGGTCGGACTGACGTGGGGCGTCATGTTTGTGGCAGCGCTGCCCTGTAGCGCTCAGGAAACAACGGTGGCCAAGCCTGTCAAGAATGTGCCGGAAAAGACCGTCGAGAAACCGGCTGTCAAAACCGAAGCCAAGCCGGGAAAGACCGAGAAGACGGAAGCCAAGCCGGCCGCAACGCCATCCGTGCCGCTGACCGGCGTCACTTTTGTGAAGCACGCAACCAAGGAGGGCGAGGAAAAGGTCGAGCCCACCGCGGATGAACTCGCGGTGCAGGATGCGATTAAGGGATTTGCCGACGCCTTCAATGCTCATGATGCTAAAGTCGTTGCTGCCCGGTTCACTGAACTGGCGGAACTCGAAAACGGTGCCGGGCACGTGACGCGTGGCAACACTCACATTCTCGAGGCCTTTACCAAACTCTTCACCGAACATCCGAAGGTCAACCTGCACCTCGAGATTCACTCGATCCGCTTCCTGAGCTCGGGGCTCGCGGTGGAAGAGGGCTTTTCGACCATGACCGGTGGCGGAGCCGAAGGTGAGCATTCCGCGCCGCACGTCGACCGCTACACGATCACCCATGTGAAGCAAGAAGGAGCCTGGCTGGTGGCCAGTGCCCGCGATTGGCCGGCCCCTCCCCCGACCGCCGAACAACAACTGCAACAGTTGGCCTGGCTGATTGGTGACTGGGTTGATGAGAATTCGTCAACGACCGTCCACACCAACTATCACTGGTCCAAAGACAATCGCTATCTGATGAGTCGCTATGAAGTCAAACGCGAAGGGCAGCCGCCAGTGGAAGGTCTGCAACGGATTGGTTGGGACCCGGAAGCTCGCCAGTTGCGCTCCTGGACCTTTGATTCGCTGGGTGGACATAGCCAGGGTTTGTGGAGCCGGCACGATAACCGATGGATCGTGAAGCTCACCGGCGTGATGGCGGATGGTCAGGTTCGTTCCTCGACGAACGTCCTGACGCGCCTCAGCGACGATCATGCGACCTACCAGTCGCGTGACCGGACGATCGGCAGCGAACTGCTGCCCGATCACGAGCCGGTGCCGATCGTCCGCAAGGCCCCCGAGCCGATGTTCCCCAAGAAGTAAGTCGGAGAGCAGAAGTCACTATGTAGCCACGTTCGCCAGAACGTGGGCAATCGCTGTGGATTCCCACGCTCTGGCGAGCGTGGCTACAGCACGGCGATCTCTGCAGGTCTACTATAACGCTGTTTTTCTTTCACTGTGCGCGGCTTGAAATGAGACCGATTGATCGCGAGCGTCGCATCAGTCTGGAGAGCACTCTTTCAGGGCCTCGTTGAGAAATTTACCTACACTCAACACAAGGTTGATTCCATGAAACTAATTTGCACTGCGCTGGTGAGCGGCACCATGTTGTGCCTGTCACTGGTCTCGCCGGCGATGGCCGGTCCCGGTGGAACATACGGCTACGGTACCGGCTACGGCACTGGGGGATATGGCCAGGGCGGTTACGGCCAGAGTGGATATGGCCAGAATACCTACGGCCCTGTCGCTCCCACGACTTATCCGACAACCTATCCGACCAATGGCGGTTATGTCGGACCGCGCCCCTACCCGACCTACAATGCCGGGACGACCGGCAGCTATCGTCCCGTCAGTACCTACAATACCAATGACTACGGATATCAGGGTGCCGGGTTTGGTGGCGGTTTTAATCAACCGAGCACCGTCATCTACAACCCGAACGTGAACGTCCGGCCGAACAACATGTTGCCGCCGACCACGATCAATCAGCCGTACTACGATCGCCCAGTGAATGAAACCCTGAACCCCAACATTACCAATGGCCAGGGCTACGGGAACAACAATTTCATCAATGGCAACAACCGCATCTATGTGGCGCATCGCCCGAGCTACTATGACAGTGGCTGGTATCACGGCGACTGGAACAGCCGCAATCGGAAGTCGAAGTACAACCCCTATGCCTGGGGTGGCTGGAACTGGGGCAACGGAAAGCCGACCGGAGCGAATGCGTCTTCACCGTGGCAGTACGGGTATTGGGGCTACAACAATCCCTACTATGTCCGTAATGCTCGCGGCCCCGGAAACATCAATTACTCGCAGCCGATCGTCGCGAACAACATGACCGTGGATGCGAGCGGTTTCGCCCCGCAGGTCGTGGGCCAGATGCCGCGGCAGCAAGCCTTGCAGATCTTCTCAACAGCCCGGGCCGCCTTCTTCGCTGGCGATCTGGACGACGCCCAGGCGCAAGTGGAACAGGCGATTGCCGCCCTGCCCGGCGACACTGTGTTGCACGAATTCCGTTCGCTGGTGTTGTTTGCCAAGGGTGATTACAGCTCCGCAGCGGGTGGGATCTACGCCGTGTTGTCCTCTGGTCCCGGTTGGAACTGGACCACGATGATTGGTCTGTATCCGAACTCCAACATCTACACGGCGCAACTCCGCAACCTGGAAAATTTCTGTAACGGCAATCCCAATGCCGCGAACGCCCGGTTCGTCCTGGCCTATCACTACATGACAGCCGGCTATGCCGATGCCGCCACCGAGATGTACCGCCAGGTCCTCGCGACCAACCCGCAGGACACGTTGTCCGCCCAGTTGCTGAGCTCGCTGACAGGCCAGGCCTGGAATAACGGTCAACAGGTCGCTCAGTTGCAACCGATTGACCAGTCGGTCGACATCCGGTACCTCATCGGCAACTGGCAGGCGACACGCATCGACGGCTCGCAGTTCAACCTCAGCCTGTCCCGCGACGGCACCTACGACTGGCAGTTCGCCCAAGGCGGCCGAACTCAGCAGTTCAACGGCACCTACACGATTGCGGACAGCGTCCTGGTCCTGCAACAAAACGGTCAGCCAGCCATGGTCGGCCAGGTCATCCCCCTTGCCGGAAACCGCTTCGTCTTCAAGCTGACCGGCGGAGATCCCTCCGATCCGGGCTTGAATTTCGTGCGGTAATCGAATGTGAAACTTGAATCAAGCAGGATGTTTCCGGACGCAAATTGCCGCCGGATCATCCTGCTTTTTTTATTGTCTCAAATCGAATTGCAATCGGGGAACGCCATGATGAGATGCTTGCTCTTAGCGCTGCCGCTATTGCTCTGTTCATGCAAGAGTGAGAAGTCGAAACGCATGGAGGCTCAATTGCAACCGGCGATCCGCTATGTGGAAGCCTATCTCAAAGAGCACCGCGGGCTCCCGACGGAAAGTGATTTCATTCAGGCCAACGAGGGGAATGCCTTTTTCATCCTACGCCGTCACACTGACAAATATGCAGCGAGCAAGGGCGCAAAGTCTCCGAATGACTACATGATTGGCGTCTGGCGCGGAGAATGGTTTCATTACTACAAATCCTGGGACCACCGGTTCTTGAATGCCACGGACGAGATTCTGGGGCATTGAAGGCTGGGGGCGGGCGTGATGTGCTGAAAAGCAGGGAATGGTCAAAGGAATTTCGCAACCAAAATGGCCACGGAATCGTTACATAACACAACTTCACGTGGGTTGCTGTAGCCCCGGCAGGGGTGGCCGGATAAAGCCCGGGGCGTCAGCCCCGGGAATCGCCAAAAAAGAAACACCCAAGCCCCGGAGGGGCGACCCAATCGTTGTTGACGAATCGTGGATCGCCCCTCCGAGGCTTGGAATTTCTCACGCGCCACGACCTGGAACTTCCGCCCCAGGCTTTATCCGGTCGCCCCTTCCGGGGCTAAGAACAACGCGTTGCTGGTGATCAGATTTCGCGTCCCCGATCGAATTGAGTCGACTCGCAATTCCTCATTCCCATCCGCAATGGCCGAAGTCAAATGCCGCCGCATTCTCAAATCCCTTTGGGGATGTCATCAATTGAATCTTGAGGTGCCGGCGGTGCTACAGGCTTGGGATCAGCTTTCGGCGAATTGAAGTCAGCCGAATCATCAGATCCAATCGCTTTCTTCCTGGCCGGAACGGGATTACCGGGAACAACCGGAGGAGCGATCGGTGCTGGCGCGTCTAAATTGGATTGCGGCTTCGGCGCGGCTGGCATCGGAGGCGTGATCACCGTGCCTTCGCCGACCTGCAGGTGATCCAGCGCAAGCGTAAACGTGATCTTGGTTGCCGAAACACGGAATTCCGGTGCAGGCGGCTTCGGAGTGGCTGGTGGTTTGACTGCTGCCGGCGCAGCAGGAGTTCCAAATCCGTCGTCATCCGAAAACTTGGGCACAGGCACTTGAGGCGTTGGAGGCACAGTCGGGGCCCCGGTCCCAGGCGGATTGACGGGGCGGTAATCTGGAGGGAACGATGACATCGCCGGGGTTGCCTGGAATGCGACTTTCGTCAAGATCGCGGGGTTCTCGACAGTCCCTTCGAGAACCAGTTTGTCGTTCTGAATCGAGAGCTTGTGGCCGCTCCCAGTGAACTGGGGGCCTCGAATCTCCACGGCACCACTGCAACTGATCTGATTGCCCGCTCCCGGCTCAGCCGCAGGGGTCAGGTGAAATTCCTCGGCCGTGATCAAAACTGAGTGGGCGGCTGATAATATCTGAGTGATGGACTCCGGGCCGCCTGCTGCCACGACACGAATCTGATGGTCTGGGGCCAGTGTTAATGTTACTCGAAATTTGACGAAATGGGGTGCGTCGTTGCCCGGCAGAGGGGCCTGAAAACCGTCCGGCTCACTCTCTTCGATCAGCCGATGTCGCCCTGGACCTGGGAACGGTGACACTTGCGGTGGCACGCTTCCGACTGGCTGATTGCGAACGACCGTCCTGGCAGGCGGATCCGCATAGACTGTCACACGGGGCGATTCGTCCGCCAGAACCCGCATTGGGTGTCGAGACGAAACGGAAAAGAGAATTCCGAACGCCATGAATCCGACGCAGAACAGCGTCACGCACGTTCCCAATTGTCGCATCTGATAATCCTCCTGAAACACCCTTGAAGAGATCCGATCCATCCCACAATTGAGCAACTGGAGTATACCCGGACACTGCGCCAGGCAGGTAGAGCGAATCCCCGATGGGACCCTGAAACTGGCATCTTCTTCGAAGAGCCGAACTTGCCCATGACTCATCCGCCACTGGGCTTGTCCCAGTGGTTCCCGCGCTTCTGCACTCCCCCTCAAACTGCCGGCCGAGGGTAGTGCAAAAGCGCGGGAACCGCCCCCGCAAGGGGGGGTGGGGTGATTTTTTCCGGCTGGGTTTTCACTGTCCGCGATCCGGGACGCTCTAGCATTCCGACCTGAGTGACGGTCCAATCTGGATGATCCCGCTAGTTAACACTGGAGAGCGACATCATGATTTCGACTGCCCGCGTTCGCTGGCTGATTGCACTGGGCATCTTCCTGGCAACGCATTCTGCAGAAGCTCAATCGGAACCTGGAAAAATCTGGGGACCGGCTAGCATGCCGCAGCCGTTTGAGTCGCAGCCATTTCGGGAAATCAAGATCCCGGCTTGGTTGCAGGAAACCGTCGGTTGCGGCTACACGCTTTCGGTCATGGATTCCAAAGCGCGAGCGACTGCGGCGGCCCATGGGGTGACCATCAGTGAGATGGGCTTCGTCGATCCCTTCTATGCTTATTACGACAGCCGGTTGCTGAAAAAGCGGAGTCCCCACGTCCCGGCCGACAGGCTGCCGAAAGACATTGCCGAGTACAAACGACTGGGCGTCCGCATTCTGGGAGTCTATCCACCCTGCCAGCAGTCCGAGGCCTACGAAAATCATCACGACTGGCGACGCATTGCCACGGATACCACCGAGATCCCGCAGATCGATATGGTCAAGTATCCGCACGGCGGCATGCTGTGTCTGCTGGGGCCCTATGGCGATTTCTTCATTGAGGTCCTCGCTGAGATCCTCACCAAATTTCCCGACGTGGATGCGTTTAGTTTCGATGGACTGCATTACGGCGGGGTCTGCTACTGCCAGCATTGCCGTAAGAACTATCGGACGGAAACCGGTGCCGAGATCCCTCCGCTCGATATGGAAAACCCGGCGTTTCGTCGCTACCAGCATTGGGCCGATCGGCGGATGGAAGACCTCGTGCGACGCATGCAGGTCCGACTGAAGGGCATCAAGCCCGATGTCGCGTTGGTCACCTGGACGACCAATGCTGGTCGCTTCGGTCACTTCTTGAGTATTCCCCGCAACATGCCCGCGCGCATGAATTTGTTGCTCGACGCCCCTGACCAGGAGTTTTGGGCCGACGAAACCAACCGCGGCACCACCATCGTGCCGGCCTTCGCCAATGCCTACATCTGGGCGACCACAAACCATCGAGTCGCCTTCAGTGAGCCCTACATTCTCAGCCATGGTAACCCCTACGGCAAAGACAGCTTCCCGCCCACAGAAATCCTGCGGCGCATGATGTTGGCGCTGACCTATGGTGCGTCGCCGAGTATCGCGGTGGCTCAGCCGGCATCGCTGCAGCAGGAGTTGTACGAGTGCCTCGACCAGGTCCAGCGTCGCAAGCCGTGGCTGACTCACAAAACGCCCGAGCCCTGGGGGGCCATGGTCATGAGCGACAACACACGCAATTTCTATGGTCGCAGTGCGGGATTGGTAGAAGAACGCTACATGGCAAACGTCTTCGGAACCTTTCGTGCAACGCTCGAAGAACACCTGCCGGTGACCGTCATCAATGACTGGAATCTGAATTCCCAGGACCTTGAAAAATACAAGGTTTTGATTCTGCCCAATACGGCCTGCCTGGATGAGCGGCAGGTCGCCGCGATTGAACAGTACGTCAGGAATGGCGGCGGGCTGGTCGCCAGCCTGGACACATCGCTGTTCGATGAGTTCGGCACCCCGCGCAATAATTTCGCCCTGGCCGACGTGTTGGGGGTCGACTATCGCGGCCTGCCCGCCGTGACTGCTGATGCCCGCGAAGAACTGGACGTGAACTTCGCCAAATCGATAGGTCCTGATTACTGGGAGAAGCGCAAGAATGTCTTCGACTTCCAGCAAGATCCGAAATCATTTCTCAATCAGGGCAAGATGCAGACCTATGTCGGAGAGGGATCAGTCACCTTCAAAGGACCAGCCGTTCGAGTGGCGGTGAAACCAGGAACTCAAACACTCGGAACCCTGCGAGCCAAAGGCGTGGCCGCGGCACCCGAGATGCCCGGGATCGTCACCCACACGCACGGCCGCGGACGAGTTGTCTACATGCCGGCGGGGTTCGACGCGGCCTACTATCTCTATTCGTACCCCTACCAACGCCTGATTCTCAAGCACGCAATCCAATGGGCGGCGGCAGGTCCGCCTCCGCTCACAGTGGAAGCCCCCATGTGCGTTCATGCCACATTGCTACGGCAGATCAAACAGACTACCGAGGGAGAACAACGCCTCGTGCTGCATCTCTTTAGCGATCTCAATACGACAGCCCATCACGCCCTGCCCCAGGACGACATTCCACTGCGCGAGGAAGTCGTTCCGATCCACAATATCCGCGTGCAATTCGCTCCGGGATATCGCTTCAGAAGGATTCACCTGGAACCAGAAGGGATGGATCTGAAAGCCGAGGTCACCCCGCAGGGCACGACCATCACCGTGCCGCGATTAGATGTACATTCCATGGTGGTCGGTGAACTAGAACGGCAGGGGCCGTGAACGGTTTCTCGTGACCGTACAACCTCAACCGGGCTGATGGTTCGATCATCCGGCTTGTATCGCAATGATGCCCGCTCGCAAAGCTGTTGCTGGCCGTTTCCCGCGGGGAGGATTTTCTGTACTCTGTCGGAGCCCACATGCTGGTCCCGGTCTCAGGCGCGAAATAGGATTTCATCGACATGGCAGATTCGATTGAGTCTGATCGTGAAGCCACAGATTCCACGGCAGCCGAGTTCCTCGAACCTCAACCTGCCGAGTGCTGTGGTGGCGGTGATGAAGTTCATAGTTGCTCGATCGTATCTGCCGACGGAATCGTGCGCCCTGGGCCGCTGGGTGGTTGTCCTATTGCGCTGTATTGGAAGCAAATTCGGGCCACATTCCGCCAGCAGAGTACATCGTGGGAAGTCGCTCGCCAGGGCTATTCGCTGCAAGGACGTACCTGGGGTAACGGGCCGCCGCTCTACATTCTGTGTGGCATGGGCAGCACGTTGACGGCATTCTGCCTGCTCGTCTATTTGCTCAAAGATTCGTTCCGTTGTGTGATCTTCAATTATCCGGGCTCCGTAAAATCCAAATCTGCCGGACGCCGGGCCACAATCGCCACTCTCCGGGACGATCTGCTGGCCGCGGCCGACTTCCACGGAGATCGTCAGTTCCACATTTTCGCCAACTCGTTCGGAGGTCTCGCGGCTTTGGAAACTCTGCGTGCCGCGCCCGATCGTATCGTCCGGGCCGTCATTCAAGGCGGTTTTGCACGGCGTCGGTTTTCGCTCACCGAATGGGCGATTGCGATTGCGGGAAGTCTGCTGCCCGGGCGATTGAGGTCCTTGCCGGGGGCGAAAGCTCTGCAAGAGCGGAATCATCGCCGGTGGTTTCCGAGCCACGATCCGACTCGCTGGCAGTTCTTCCTGGAAGATGCGGGCACGGTTCCCAATGCCACCCTGGGCCGACGAGGAGTCTTGATCGGAGCCTCTGACTTACGCAGTGACTTACCGCAGATCAAGCAGCCGGTCCTGCTGATCCGCAGCGAGGGTGATGAACTGGTCCCTGCCCATTGTCACGACGAGCTCATGCAAGGTCTGCCGAATGCCAAGTCGGAATGGATGCCCAACGCGGGACACCTGCCGCACCTGACGAATCCCCATCGGCTCGCCAAATCGATCAGCGAGTTTTTGTTGCCAAGCTAGAGGGGAAACAATGAACCCGCCACTAATACGCTAACCACGATGGCTCGGATGGAAATCTCTGAAAGAGGCTCGCGTTGGTCGGATAATCCCATCTTGACCAATTTGGCATTGCACAAGATAAAGCCGCTATGATTTTGGTCTTACGCCGACTCATGGTTGTATTTTTCGGCCTTCAGAGCTGTGGCTGCGCCGCGTTGGGACCTTTCTCTCCGTTACGCCCGATCGAACGGGCGTTGGTTTTTGCCCCTTCGCCTGAATCAGGGGCAACGGCGGATCCCGAATCGGGAGCTGCGGACGTGTGGTTCACGTCGGATGACGGGGTCCAGTTGCATGGCCGGTGTTTTGAACATCCC
>JAQGHS010000683.1 GCA_028291605.1 Planctomycetaceae bacterium
GGAGGATGTGCTCAGCGATTCCGAGCATTCCGACAGCGATGTCCGGTTGATCAACTTCGACAAGCCCAAAGACGATGGCAGCGACAGCGATGTGAAGCTGGTTCCCGATAAGGCGTCGGTCAAAACCCCCAAGAATAAGGGTGAAGCCAGCGACAGCGACGTCACATTAATCGGAAAAAAGAACGATTCGTTCACGCTGGATCTCGATCAATCAGATGGCAGCTTTGTTTTCGGTGGTGAATCGAGCGGCATTGCTCTGGGTGGTTTCGCTGAAGATGACGACGCAGATAGCGGGATTACACTGGATTTGGCCGGTGATAGCGGCATCGCCCTGGATGCCGGCGATAGTGGCATTTCCCTCGATCCGGGCGGCAGCGGTATTTCGCTGGAAGCCGACGACAGCAGCCTGGTACTGGCTGGCGACAGTGGAATTTCCCTGGGCGGCCCGTCCGACAGTGGTATCGCGCTGGAAGGCCTGATGGCAGGCGACAGCGGTACGAGCAAGAAAAAGGGCAAAGGTAAGAAACCGGCCCAGGATCTCAGCGGCACGATGCCCGAGATGCCCATGATGAGTGCCCCCGATGACGATATGGGCAACACTCAGATGGAAATCCCCATGCTGGGGGGACAGGACAGCGAATTCGAATTTACCGCCAGCCCGCTCGATGAAGATTCCAGCGCGAACTTCGCCGTACTCGGGGACGATGACGCCCCTGCGGCGAAGAAGGGCGGCGCGAAGAAGGGCAAGAAGCAGGACGACGAAGACGATTTGTTCGACACTTCGACGACCGTCGAATTCGGTGCGGATGACGATGAATTCGACAGCAACGCCGATGTCTTCGCCGACGATTCGGACGATATGGAAGTCGCCGATGACGTGATCGGTGAAGACGACGAAATCGCCGAAGATGTCTTCGGTGCCGCCGATGAGGACTTCGACGAGGAGCTGCAGTCGGGACAGAGTTCCGCTGATTTCCCGGTCCCGTCGATGGCAGGAGCTCGGGTCTCAGCACCCATTCAAGCCGAATGGGGCGGCGCGACCTTCGGAATGTTGCTCGTCTCCTCGGCAGTGATGTTGCTGACGAGTTTCATGATGTACGACGTCGTCCGCACGATGTGGGGCAACAACGAACCCAACGCCGGGACTGAGATGATTCTATCGAGCTTCCGCGGGATGTTTGGTTGAGATCAGTCGCGGTTTGTGAGCGACACGGCGCTAGCCGTCGGTTCTTCAACGTTGTTGGCGAGAAGAACCGGTGGCTAGCGCCAGTCCGCTCACAAAATGAGCTACATGATATCGACTAAATCGATTTCAAAAAGCGCACCAAATCCGCCAGGTCCTGTCGATTGAGCACCGTCGCCCCCGGGTGATTGTAATCCTCAATGACGCTCTCTAATGACTCAGCCCGATTGTCGTGGAAGTAGCGAGTTCCCTGGCTGACTCCGCGCAATGAGGGCGGGTTGAATTTCGATAAGCCACGCTCATCGGTGAGGCCCACGTCGTAACTCTCGTGTGACGCATAAACGATCGGTGGAATGTGGCAATTCTGGCAATGCTGCGTTTCGAAGATTTTTTTGCCTCGAACGATGCTGGCCTGATCGGCCGCGTCTACCGCCAGTGGTAGCATTGGGGGCGGTGGCGCGAGCGTGTGGAGATACGAAACAATGTCGCGGATCTCTTCGGCGTTGATCTTCGCACCATGCATGCTGTCGACCAACGACTTGCGGACTTGATCGTGCAGGCTGACGACTTCACCATTCCAGGCCCAGCGGTACGTGAACGCTGTCCCGAGTAGCGTCAGAGTCCGCTTGGGAGTTCCAAACGAGTTATCCCCGAGGGTATCTGCCCGTCGTCCATTCGAATGTCCGTCGGGATGACAACTGTGACAACTGAGCCAACCATCGCGAGACAACCGCGCATCAAAGAAGAGGTGTTCTCCGCGGTCCTTGGGCAACAATGAGGGCTGGGCTCCGAGTGATATTGTCCGCTCGACAGTCCGCTGATCGACATCGACCAGTGAGACACTATCGTCGAGCTGATTCAATACAGCGACCTGCGAGGTTCCTGGTCGCGGAATGACGGCCACTGGTCGTTGTCCGACCGCGGTCCGCGACATGGCTACCGGGACCGAATGATGGTGCGAGACGACTGCCACTTGCTGCACACCGGACAATGCGACCACCAGACGATCGCCTTTCAGCCAGGCCACTCCCGCTGGATCTCCGGCCCCGGCACGAAACTCACCCAGCCGCAGGATTGTTTCGGATTGAGCATCGTTTCGCGCGACCGATTGTCCGGCCTGAAGCAGTGAATTCAATGGCAACACTCGCAAGACATTCTGCATCAACCGGCCGCGTTCGATGTTCTCTTGAGTTGTCGGCAAGTGCTCATTGAGAATCTGCTGGGCAAGGACGATCTCTTCTCCATCGGGAGACAGGATCAAACCCCGCGTGTTGTGGCCGTTCAATTCCTGACTGGCCAGGATCTTCCCCGAGGCGAGTTCCACGATTGCCAGGCCGCCACCAAATCCATCCGCGACGATGACCCTTTGGCCATCGGGCGTCAGGCATTGCAGGCGGGGGGCGAAGGGGAGTGCCACGCGATGTCGCACGTGCGGAGAAAAATCGTCGCCAGCGTTGGTGTTGAGATCCAGAATCTCGACACAATGCGACCACAACGCCGCCACAACTGCACGGCGGCCATCCAACGTGGCGACGACATGAATGGCCCCAGGACTCACGGGAAGTCGAGACTCCACCCGCACATTCGCACGGGTTACGTGCAGCAACAAGAGTTCGTGGTTAGTCTCATCCAATGCCAGCAGCCGCGTCCGATTGGGGAGCGTCGCCAAGCTCACGAGACTCCTAGCCAGCTTCCATTCACCGATGAGTTCGCCCCGTTCGACGTCAACCAGCGAGAGACTCCCACTACTTTGATTCGCAATGCAGAGGGTGCGGTCATCAGTCAGAAACACGGCCGACACTGGTCGTCTCAAATATGACCCGGTTGGCGTCTTGATGGAAGAGCCAGATTGAGATTGAGCGCTGATCGTCGACGTACCATGCCCATGAATTCCGAGCATTGAGGCCAACGCCAGAATCGATATGCCCCACGACATCCATGCTGGATGAACAGCTCGCCCGACAACCGCGCCGCTGACAGGATTGCGTTCTCCTCGCAAACCGGGGTCGGGGCCACGATTATTGGAAATTGGCCGTTTCGAGTCGTGCCGGAAATTCAGCATTATTACGGCCAATTTCGAAAAATCGTAGACCCGACCCCTGATCAACAAACCCCTCGTGCCCGACGCTGCCCGCGTCGGCAATGAATGCTAAATATCGACGACTGCTGCCTGGCCGGTTTGAATTGATCTTTCGATCGATTCCATCAGTAGCAGTACGCGTTGAATCGAATCATTGGTCACGGGAAAGTCTTCCGCGTCCGAGTTTTGAATCGCAGCAGCCAATGAATTGTAGAAGGCTGACTGGTCTGTGGAAACTTCTTCGACCGGGACATCGATCAGTTCGTAGTCGGGACCAGATCGAAATCGCTTGCCGTCCGCGAACCCAGCCGCGGTCCCATCGAGAACCCACCCCGTTTCCAAAGGAGCCAGGCTGTGGCGATTCAATTCCAACCAGGCCCGGCAACCGCTGGCAAATTCAATGCTGACGCAGCGGCCGGGACGGTCACTGGACTCGTTGCCGCGCCCTGTTCCCGTTGTTTGAGCCAAGACCGACACCACCGGACCGGGAACCAACTGCAGCAATTCATCGAGCATTTCAAACCACTTGATCTGCTGCACCCGGAGTTCTCGTTGCTGCACAGGCAGCGAATCAAAACTCATGGCCACCGAGGTGTGCGGAGCCGTCGACTGCAAACCCAATTCCAGCGGCACATACTGTCGCGAGATCCGCCGCACGTCGATGATCTGGCCGAGTTCTCCCGTCAACACAAGCTGTTGCACGGTCTGGAACTGGCCATCCCAGCGGTGCAGGGCGGCGACGAACAGTTTTGTCGTGGAGCGATTCTCGCCAGGATCGATCCACGACTGCCAGTCGCTGAGTGTGGTGCCAATCGGCAGCCCGATCAGGACATGCTTGCCCGCATCCAACGCCGATCTGATCAGAGAAGAGTCGGCTTGTGGACCAATCCAGAGCAATGAAACGAGAGGATCCTCAATGATCTCCTGCGAAGACTTCGCCGGCAATCCGAGAAGGCCATGAGCCTTAGTCAGGGGTGGCCCCGAATTCGATCCAGTCAAACAACAAAAATCGGTCCGCAACTGCATCCGTTCGAGATGAAACAGGCCTTCCGGATTCAGATCGAGGAAGCCGACACCGATGGGGTTCATGGTCTCTCGCAAGTGGTCTGACGATCGTGACTGCATCCGGCGATTGTATTCCGCCCGTGGGATAGGCTTCCAGCCTGTCGGTTTTTCGCTTAGGAATGACAGGCTGGAAGCCTATCCTGCGGAAGAAATTTTTGCATAATCACATCAGAGTTTGTTGACGTTTGATTATCCCCCAGCAGGAAAGCCCCTTTCTATGCGGCATGCTTCAAAACTGAGCTTCGTTCAAGTCTGTCGTCTGACCGCCGTGGCATTTGGTCTGCTGTTGGGTGGAACGGCAGCGCTTCGTGCTGACGATGCCCCCAAGGTGATCCGCGTAGGAATCATCGGCCTCGATACGTCGCACGTGATCGCTTTTACCAAAATGTTGAACGACCCGAAGGCTGAAGCGGACGTCGCCAATTGTCGCGTCGTCGCCGCCTACCCCAAGGGCAGCCCCGATATTGAATCGAGTACCAGTCGCGTGCCCGGCTATACCAAGGAAGTCGTGGCGATGGGGGTCGAGATCGTTGATTCGATCGAAGTCCTGCTGACAAAGGTGGACGCCGTACTGCTGGAAACCAATGATGGGCGTCCCCATCTCGAACAAGTCATGCCCGTGCTGAAAGCCGGCAAGCCGGTCTTTATCGACAAACCCATCGCCGGCAGCTTGACTGATGCGGTCGCCATCTTCGAAGCCGCGAAGAAGTATAAAGTGCCGCTGTTCTCCTCGTCGTCATTGCGATTTTCGAAGAACGCTCAGGCCTTAAGGAACGGGAAGCTCGGGAAGATCACGGGCTGCGATGCCTATAGCCCGTGCTCGCTGGATCCGACTCATCCTGATCTCTACTGGTATGGAATTCACGGCGTCGAGACCCTCTTCACCGTAATGGGTACCGGCTGTAAGCAGGTCAGCCGCGCCTCGACGACACACTATGAGCTGGCTCTGGGTGAATGGAACGATGGCCGCCTGGGAACATTCCGCGGCATTCGTCAGGGAGGCGGAGGCTACGGCGGAACGGCGTTCGCGGAGAAGGGGGTCGAAGCGATCGGTGGTTATGACGGATATCGCCCATTGCTCGTCGAAATTGTGAAGCTGTTCCGCACGGGTGTCGCACCCGTCAGCGAAGAAGAAACGCTTGAAATCTATGCCTTCATGCAAGCTGCGGACGAAAGCAAACGCCAGGGGGGCGCACCGGTCAAATTGGCCAGCGTGCTGGAAAAAGCCAAGGCTGAGGCCGCAGAGAAGCTGAAGAAATTCGAATAGCCTACTGTAGCTTGACTCTCCAGAGTCGAGCGCTTTCGCTTCGAAAGAAGC
>JAQGHS010000698.1 GCA_028291605.1 Planctomycetaceae bacterium
TGCATTAATTGAATGAACCGCACGCCGCGTTCCGCCATGCGGCGAGCCAACAGGCAATTGCGAGCGAATCCGCCATCGACGCCGCTGTCATTGATCCCATACAGATCGAGTGTGTCCTGGGTCTCACCCGACAGATTCGTCAGCTCGGGGACCGACGTCTGCATGCGAAACGCCATCTCGTACTGGGCAATCCGAGTGTTGATTTCCGGGTCACCGAAACTCTCGAGGGCGAGTTGATTCAACTGGCCAACACCATCCAGCATGCGCCGGCGAGTCTCGGCATCAATGCCCGGAGGATTCGAAAGATAGAGCACCGGATCATCGCCCGAACGGAACCGCACGCCTTGATGCTGCGAGGGAATGAAACCGCTACCCCACAGCCGCGAGAAAATCGGCTGGTCAGTCTTATTTCCGCTGCCTTGCGAAATCATCACGATGAATGACGGCAGATTGGAATTGTCGCTGCCCAGGCCGTAACTCAGCCAGGCACCCAAACTGGGCCGCCCCGGCTGCTGGCTGCCGGTCTGGAGAAACGTGATTGCGGGATCATGATTGATGGCTTCAGTGTGCAGCGACTTGATGATCGCGATGTCGTCCGCCACCCCGCCGACATGCGGCAACAATTCGCTGACCCAACTGCCGCTCTTGCCGTGTTGTTTGAAGTCGAATAACGACGATGCGCACGGGAACGACTTCTGCCCCGCCGTCATGCCGGTCACGCGCTGCCCCATGCGGACAGAACCGGGCAGCTCTTCGCCATGATGTTTCTTCAATTGCGGCTTATAGTCCAGCAGGTCGATGTGCGACGGCCCTCCCGACATCACAAGATAAATGATGCGTTTGGCCTTGGCGGGATAGTGCAGGACTTCCAACGCGCCCGGGACCTTGTCGGCCTGGGCGGCTTGTACGTCCGGATTCAGTAACGAGGCCAATGCGGCCACGCCAATGCCGCCGGCGGCCCGTCCGAACAATTGGCGGCGAGTGAGGAGGGCGTTGTATTCTTGCTGCAGGTCCATGTGGTGTCTCGTCTTGTATGTCGTTGATCGCTCCGCGATCGAAACGCATTCGCAGTAGCGATGCTGAATCACATTGAAACGTCAACTTTCATTCCACCTCGCTACTGCGAGCGCGTTTCGTTCGCGGAGCGAACAACGACTTTCATTACCCTTTTGTCACGGTTTCATCCAAGTTTAACAGCACACTGGATATCGTCGCCCAAGTCGCAAGTTCGGCCACGTCGAGTTGTTCATTGCGGGGTGCTTCGCCCACTTTGAGCAGCTTTTGCGCGGCTGTTTCGTTTTGGCGGAATTTCTCCAGTTGTCGAGTGTAGATGTTCTTCAGGACCGAGATCTCTTGCGGTTTCGGCTGCCGGCTGAGAACCGTTCGGAAGGCAAAGTTGATCCGGCTTTCAGTGGTCGTTCCGCCTTCCAGCAGGATGCGTTCGGCCAGTTTGCGTGAGGCTTCAACGTAGGTCGGATCGTTCAACAACACGAGGGCCTGCAAGGGAGTGTTGGTCCGGGCTCGGCGTACGATGCATGTCTCTCGGTCGGGGGCATCGAACGTCATCAATGACGGCGGGGGACACGTTCGCTTCCAGAATGTATACATCGTCCGTCGATACAAATCGGGACCGTGGCTTTGGAGATATTCCTGGGCCGTCCAGTTCTTGCCATCGGCTCGGGCCATCAACTCTTCCCAGAGGCCGGCTGGTTGATACGGGGAGACGCTCGCCCCACCGACTCGCTTGTCGAGCAACCCGCTCACAAACAAGGCCTGGTCGCGAATGAATTCCACCTGCAGGCGGTGCCGAGTCCCTCTGGCGAGGAGTCGGTTTTCGGGGTCTTTTGTCAGCAGATCACGCGTGACTGACGATTGCTGTCGATAGGTCGCTGAGGTGACCATCAGTCGCAGTAAGGCTTTCACATCCCACCGTGCGGCAGTCTTTGGATCGGTCGGCTGCATGAATTCAGCCGCCAGCCAATCGAGCAGTTCCGGGTGCGATGGAATGTCCCCCTGTGATCCGAAATCGTCACTCGTCTTAACGAGCCCCGAACCGAATACCAGTTGCCAATATCGATTGACGGTGACGCGGGACATCAAAGGGTGTTCGGGGGAGACTAGCCATTGGGCGAGACCGAGGCGATTCGCGGGGGCGTCTTTGGGTAATTGCGGCAGGCTGGCAGGAACAGCGGCGGAGACCATATCACCCTTCTTGTCGTACTGACCGCGAATCAACAGCCGAGTCTCGCGGGCGGGGGTCATCTCCTGCATGACCATCGCTGAGGGAACCACTTTGTCGATCGCCGCTCGCTGGTCGCGGAGTGCGGTCAGTTCTGCTTGCCACTTGCGGGCTTCTGGAGAGACATTCGCTCGGTAATAGGTGCGCAGCGCAGCTTGCTGGTCTTTGGTGCGCGCGGTCGGTTCGAGAGCCACGATTTGGCGGATGTTCTCCGGCAATTGCGGCGAACCATGAGGATTGGCCGCATCGGTCACTGACAACCGGAACCGTCCCGCCTGATGCTGTCCAAATTGAGACAGAAAATCGAGCGTCACCGTGAGCGATGTCTCCAGCGGCAACTTCAGCGGTGAGGCCAATTCCAAGATCGCGATGTGGGGTTTGCCCACTTCCGGATAGATAGCCCAGCCGGACTTGGGGTTCTGATCAATGGCATTTGCGATGGGGAAAGTGTCCTGACTGAAATCCGCTGTGGCCGCACCGAACTTGAGGACCGTCGCCGGAGCGCTGGCCATCTGCAAACGCACCTCGGTCAGTACGACATTGCCATTTTCGGAACGTCCGGGCCCATTCGCCTTGAGGCTCGGATCGGGCAACACTTCCAGTCTCAATGCGGTCACTTGATCGAGTTTCGGCTGGACCTGCAGCGTGTAGCTGTCTGTGGCGGGATTCGTTCCCGTCACCTTAATCGAACCGTCCTTGTCTTTTTGGAGCGTCGCACCGCCGGTGGACGCCATCGCCGTGGGGTCGAGCGTCGCCCACGTCACGGCCGCGGTCTGGCGTCCCAGAACAGTCTCCCATTGTTGCTGCGCGGCATCGATCTGCGGCTGAGGGCTGGCGAGTCGCTGTTCCAGGGCTTCCGCTTGTTTTTGCAGTTCGTCGATGCGTTTCTGTTGCTCGGCAGTCGGTGCCTTCACCAGGGGAACCGCGTTGCCCGTGCGGCCATCGAGTCCGTTTTCCGGCACGTTGTAGAAGAAGGCATATAGTTGATAGTACTCCTTCTGCGTCAGGGCATCGTACTTGTGGTCGTGGCATTGAGCACAGCCCACAGTCAGCCCCATGAAGACCGTCCCCGTGGTGTTGACCCGGTCGACGATGTAGGCCATGTGATACTCTTCGGGAATCGCGCCCCCTTCGAAGTTGATCATGTGATTGCGGTTGAAACCGCTGGCGATCTTCTGCGACAACGTGGCGTTGGGCAGCAGATCGCCGGCCAGTTGTTCCACAGTGAATTGATCGTACGGCTTGTTGTCCGCGAAGGCCGCAATCACCCATTCGCGCCAGCGAGACATATCGCGACCATTGTCGATGTGATAGCCGTTCGTGTCGGCAAAGCGGGCGGCATCCAGCCAATCGACCGTCATCCGTTCCGCATATTGCGAGGTCGACAGCAATCGATCAACGACTCGTTCGTACGCGTCAGGCCGCTGATCGGCGAGGAACTCATCAACTTCTTGCAGGGTCGGCGGCAGGCCGGTGAGATCAAGAGTCACGCGCCGAATGAGGGTTGTTCGGTCGGCTTCAGGTGACGGTTTCAAACCAGCCGATTCGAGCCGCGCCAGGACAAATCGGTCAATCGCGTTCTTCGCCCAGGCGGTCTCTTCGACGGGTGGCAGAGCAGGGCGTTGGACCTTCTGGAATGACCAGTGCTGGCGGTATTCAGCCCCTTGGGCCACCCATTGGCGCAAGGCGGTCTTATCTTTCTCAGTCAACTGGTGTTGGCTCTTCGGAGGGGGCATCCGTTCGCTGTCGTCGGTCGACAGGATGCGTCGCACGAGTTCGCTTTCGTCAGGCTTGCCGGGAACAATGGCACGGTTGCCCGATTCGAGCTTTTGCAGGGCACTGTCGCGCAGATCAAGCCGCAAGCCCCCTTTGCGTTCTTCGTGGTCAGGTCCGTGACACTTGAAGCAGATGCTGGACAGGATCGGCCGGATGGTCCGATTGAAATCCACCGGAGCAGGCTCAGCGGCCGCCCCTGTGATGGGAAATCCGCAGGCCACAATCAGCGCTATTTGTGAACACGCTACTCGCCAACTCAACATGGTCCCAACCCTCGCACCAATGAACGCGTTGGTTCGCATTTCTGTCCGCGAACGAATCTCGTCATGAATTGTGCAGTATACCTGCGCGGCCGGAGGGAGGGAAACGCGCGTGGGATGGGACTGGAGTCCCATCCCACGAAATACAGGCTACAGGCTGGGCTTCGCCTGCGCGGGGTTGTCAGAGACCTCAAAGACGCGCACCGTCGGGCCGAGTTGCTGTTGCACCGCCTCGACGTCCAGTTCCGTCAGCGAATGCATCCGGACATCGACTTCCTTGAGTTTCGGTGACTGGGCCAGCACACGAATGACATCGTCGCTTTTCAGCAGATTCCCATCGATCTCCAGCCGCGCCAGATTCTTCAGCGACAACAGAGCCTGAACACCGCGAACGGTAATCCGGCTGCCGGAGATCCGCAGTTCACGTAAGCGATTACAGGCAGAAACGGCATATAAGTGATCGTCACCAAACCCCGGCCCCTGCATGTCGAGCCATCTCAGTTCATGAAGGTTGGCCAGGTGGCTCATCGCTGCGGGAGACACCACGGTTCTGGAAATGCTCAACCCGGTCAACGTGGAGATCTGTCCGATACCGCGTAACCCGGCATCACTTAATGCCGATCCAGTCAGACGCAGTTCTTTGAGGCCGCAACGGGCCAGCTTTTCGAACCCCGCCCCGGTCACTTTGGTTCCCACTAACTCCAGATGGCTGAGCCCACGCGTCCCAGCCAGTTCGTTTAAAATCGGGTCAGTCACCCGCGTTCGATCCAGGTTCAAAGACACCAGTCCCGTCAGTCCACTCAAATGGGCAATTCCTGCTGCGGTAACTTTGGTGTCCGCCAGGTTCAGACCTTGGAGATGATACAGCGTCGACAAGCCTTCTAAATCGTCGTCGACCACTTGTGTGCGACTCAGGTCCAGCATGCGCAATTTGTCCAGCGACGCCAGCGGCTGCAGCCCGACTGCGCCCGATCCCACTTTCGTCCGGGCGAGACTGAGTGCTTCGAGATTGAGTCCGCTGAGATGCGGTAATCCCGCTGACGTAATCGCCTGGTCGCGCAAGTCAACCGAATAAATATCGGGAAAGGCCCGCACGTGAATCAGGTCCTCATCGCGGACACGACTGGGCGAGCCGCTCTCGCAATAAGCCGAGACTGCGGTCACCGCCAACTTGCGTTCTGAAAGCTGGCGCCACAATTGTCGCAGTTCGAGGGACAACCGAGATTCGCTGTAGTCCATTCGCATCCCGCGCGAATGCAATGCCGCCGCCGCAGAACTGGCCCGCAGCAAAGGCTCACAGACCACCACGGCAATCCCGGTAATACCTAGAAATACCAGGCCCGCAATCGCGCCTACCAAAAACCAGGGACGTTTCACCGGTATTGATTCGTCTTCAAACATGAGACGGCCCGCTTTCAGGAGACCATTTTGCGTGTAACAACCCTTGGCCTCTTGCCCTCGTTTCGACATCCCAGTCAGATCGGTATTTCCGCAGAACCGAACGCGAACGCGTTCGGGTTAATAGACATTATAGAAATATCAGCCGGAACGCGCCAGCGCCCAGCGATTGATTTTGGTCACCTCAACAACTTCACATCGGTAGACCCGTTCAGCTCGCTTGAGCATGACACCCGACTACGGGGCCACCGATGACAGCTTTTTCAACTTCTCCAGCAGAACCGGTAATGTCTCTTTTAACCGTTTTATCTCTACGGGAATCGAATCATTCTGGTAGCGCACCGCGCAATAGTCCCCATACCAGGCCGCCGCTG
>JAQGHS010000704.1 GCA_028291605.1 Planctomycetaceae bacterium
GGGTCCTGCCAGGACTTGGGACCGCCGACTTTGCCGATGTGCCCCACGGTGCCAAACTTCCAAAGCCCCTTCTGCCACGCCGCGACTTCAGCCGCCAGCTTGGGTGAATCTTCTGGTTTGGCAACTCGCCAATGCTCGCGCAATCCGTCCAGCAGCAGCGACGGTTCTTTGCCCGTCAGGCTGGTCCACAGGATTCCAAGATACTTGGAATTCAAACCGCGTTCCTTCGCCACGACGGCAACCGTTTTGGTGCCTTTCGTGAGCGACTCGCGTTCTTCGACTGTGGCGGCCAGATACTTTTCAACGGGCAGCCGACCACCTTGATTCGTGTCGAAGATGATGCCCTGCAGATTGACTTTCTCACCACCCTGAGTGGCGGAGAATTCTCGGTACAAGTTGCGGATGCGGACGAGAAGTTCCTCGGTTTCGTCGGGTCGAGTCGTCGAGGCCGAAAACCGGAAACCATCGGGCAGCAGCACGGCGTGATTCGCCACTTCCTTGGCGGCGTCGAGATACTTCGTCACGAGGGCCGGTGACATCACCAGGGCGTTGCCGGTATTCGTAAATCCTTCGCCGGCAGCACCGTCGACGGGAAATTCGTGAGCGGGATCGAGCGTTGCCACCCCAGTCAAATCGCGTAAAGTATACGTGTATTCGACATTGCTCAGGCGACGTAGTACGACGCGCCCTGGATCTCCGGCGTGCGCGGCGGCCTCCATCGTCAAATAGCTGCGCACCCATTTCTGCAGCTTGGCACGTTCGGCCTCTAAAAGCTGGGGCGCGTCCTTGGGAGGCATTTGCCCGCTGTCCAGCATCTCGCCGATCTTCTGCCAAGTGGCCGGATGCTTGCGAACTGCGGTCCAGTTTTTGAACGACTCCAGATCGAGATCGGCCTCGACCAGGTTCCCTGCATGGCACTCATAGCAGTAGCGCTGAATCAGCGGCCGAATGTCGGGCTCGTAAGCCTGTTCCAACGTTTTCACATTCGGCTCGTCTGCCTGGATCAGCAGACCTGACGCGAGCAGCAGGGTGAGAGACATCACACCCACGGTCCCAGTCGTCAGCATTCGCAGCGCACTCAACGTCATACGGGTACTCCCATGCGTCCCTTGTGATATTCGATATGTTGACGGAGTTCCTCGGTCGCCAGTGCCACATTTTGATTGTGCAAGGCGTCGATGATCCGTTGATGAGCTTCAATACCGGGCAACCAGTCAGCCTTTTTCAAGCTGTCACGGAACCGCTGAAAGAAGATTTGCAGCAAATCGTTAAATGCGACCAGGGGAGCCAGCCCGCTGGCATCCAGCAATGCTCGGTGAAATGCAATGTCGAGTTCAATCCACTTTTGCAGATCGCGAGTCTGGCGGAAATCATCGACGCGCTTGCACAGGTTTTCGTAGACGGTGGGATCTTCGGCCATCCGCTTTGCGGTATAGGGCAACGCTCCGATTTCGACCACCACGCGTGTATCAAGCAACTCCTGGTGAGAGCCATTCTGCAGCGCAGGATGGAAGCCGAGATGTTCGGTGACTCGCTCCAGGCAGACGGTGCCCACGGTGAGTCCGACGCCGGTCTTGGACTCGACGATGCCGAACAACTCGAGGGCTTTCGTCGCTTCCCGCAGGCTGAGCCGACTGACCCCAAATTGCTCGGCCAATTCCGTCTCATTCGGCAATCGATCACCAGGCTTCAGGCAACCGGCGGTGATGTACTTTTTGAGACGTTCGACTACGACATCACGAATCTTTACACGCTGAATAGCAGTCAAGAGAGCACCTTTTCCCAATTTGGCGACGGATAGAAGTCACCGAGACGCAAGATATACATTATCAGACAATCAGAATGAGTCAAGTGTTTGAACATTCTGAGATTGAGATTGCCTTATTTGTGTGCATTCCTAAGCAGACAGCGTGCAGCATCTTAGCGGAATATCCAAATGTAGTGATACGATCTACGCCAACATTTTCCGAATCTGAATGAGTTTTGATCTGAAATACCTGTACGATCATTGTCTTGCGCCAAGTCCAAGGCGTTGTTAAAGCAACTTCCTGTCCCAGCCGCAGGCCAGCAAAATGCATCAATCTGAAATGTTTCAAGCTTGCTTGTTGTGGTCGTGTGGTCAGTAGTGGTCTATGGCGTGTGTTTGTCGCATGTATTAAGACGTGTCGCGAAAAGTTTCTGTCCGTCGTGGCCAGTTACTTTTCTGCTGGAAAGGCAGATGCGGGGCATGGCGCCCGGCGGCGAATCGATTTGGTTGTGGGGGCACCACAGTGATACGGATTGACACAACGCGGGCGGTACCCGACGAGCCATGAATCGACAGACGATTAGGCATTGATCCAGAACGAATGGATTTGACCCCGCGGGAATGAAGTGTTCGTTTCGCCTCTGTTTACGGGCAAGTCAGGCCAATTCCCCGTGTCTTCCAGTAAGACATTGTGTCGTTCTGTTTCTTGGTTGGGTCTCGGCGCTCTGGGGTGAATGGGTTGGGTAAAACGGGTGGAGTTAATAAAACTCTTGCCGCTCCTAACGCCGATAACAGGTATAATCGAACTAACCGTCCTGATGTGCATGGTTGACATTTTCAGGCCACCCCTGCGACGGGAAGTCTCGGTTAAGTGGAGTGTTGCTATGGCATGGTTTCCTCGACGTCCTTCAAAGCGTACTGTTTTCCGGGCTTGGCTATATTCGGGGATCGTGTATTCGTTCACGGTTATGCCGGTCTGGTCTCAAGAGGGTGACATTCCAGATCCGACGATCGACGACTTTAATCCGTTGCCTGCGGCGATCGGATCTGAAGACGAGGCTCCCGCGCCCTTCGCCGACCCCGAAGTGAGAGAGACCGAAATGGAGGCTGATGCCCCGGTTACCCTTACGACCGAGCAGGCGGGCTTTCTCAAGCAAACTCCGGTTCAGCGGCAGCGTGCGTTCTTGGACGCTGCGAACAATTCAGAAGAAACGCTGAAGCTAGGCCGAGACTCTTTTGAACGTGGATTGATGCCGCTCGAAGACTATGCCGACCTGACTCAAGCGGACCTGGAAATTCGTCTGTCGGTGGCTGGACTGCAGAACGATCG
>JAQGHS010000752.1 GCA_028291605.1 Planctomycetaceae bacterium
CCTCGCAGCTTCAGGGAATTGTCGGGTCGAATTAGCCGTAGGATAGGCATCCTGCCTGTCTTTTGTCACCTCAAGTGACAAACCCGAAGTCCATTCATCCTACGACCTCACTTTAATCTCCACATAATCTTGGCTCACCGCTTTGTCGCTTCGCGATAGACAGGCAGGATGCCTATCCTACGGTTACGCGCTCCCTGCTGACGATTGACGATCTTCACAGAATGATCCACAATCGCGTTGTTCACATCGACGGCCGAATAGGCGCGCTCAATTTGCCGGCCCGATCTTGTCGCCGGCGCTCGGGGCGCGTCCCCATCCATCCCAATTCAAGCGGAGAGGAACTGGTTCACATGGCGAAAGACGATGACGACTTCACCGCGTGGATGGAGAAAGCACTCGACTTCGGGCTGGGAAATCTCGAAGCGGGTGATTACCGGCCGACGGTCCTCATGGAACTTCCCGCGGGCGGTCACATCGGATCCCATCTCGTCGAACCGGGTGACTCAAACCAGACTTGGAAGCTGCGATCGATGCTGGCCGGAAAGCGATCGCCAGCAATCGCGACGCGCGATTTTACTCCCTGATCTGGAACAGTCCCGCCGAGGGTATCAAAGGTGCGACGGGCGCCTTATTCGTCGAATTGGGGCGTCGCGATGGCGGCGCTTTTGTGGTGGCTCAGCCTTACCATCAAGATCGTCAGTGTAATGTGACCAAGGTGGACAGTATGCGGGTCGCCCCGGCTGAAGAAAACTTATGGGAAGGCAAGCCCATCTCATCGAAACGCGAGCCGGATGACGACACGAATATCGTCGCCATTGACCATCTCGAGGACGTCGCCGAGGAAGCGCTCCGCATGGGAGTTTCTCGACTGAAAGACCATTCGGAAACCCCCATCATGATGTTCATCAATGAAGAGGGAGACATTGAGTTTGTCGAGACGGGGCACGATGCCAGCTGCGACGCGCGGCAAGAGATCGCCAACGCCCGGATGACGATCAGGGAACGCGACGATGCGATTTATTACGCACTCGTTTATTGCACCTGGCTCACACTGGAAGGGGATCAGCGGAGCGAAGCCATCGTGGCGGAAGTGGGCGACCGTGGAACTTACCGGGCTTTGATGTATGCCCGAAAGTATGTCTCCGCATCTGCAGGGGCCAAGCTCAAAATCGGCAAGATGTTTCTCCTGGAATCAACCGCGAGCATGTGGGGCGAGCCAGACGAAGAATCAGACGATGACGACGATGAGACGGTTCAAGAGGGTTATGTCAACATCGACACTTTAGAAGACCTGTCGCATGAAGTCTTCGATCAGGCCGTTGATAGATTAGTGGATGAAATTTCGAATCCGTTTGTCATGATCATCACCCGAGAGGCCGAGATTCTAACCCACGACATTACGAACGACGAAGGCCAGGACTCAGACCAGGTATTGAAAGCGGCGCGGGCGATTATCGCTAAGACTGACGACGGCGTGATGGCGGCGCTGGTTTATCATGCCTCAATGGAAATAGACGGAGAGACGCGTGATGTCCTGGTGGCGGAAGTCGAAGAACGGGAAGGCGAGGCGCTGATGTACGCCCAGACGTATGCCTTGCCGGCGGCCGAAGACGAGCCTGAAGTCGGTGAGCCGTTCGTGGTCACGGACATTCCACATTTGTGGAATGACGAGAAATCGTGATGGCGGATTTTCGATGCGAATTCTCGACGAGTCCTCCGGGCGACGCCTCGCATATCGACGATCGCTAATGCGTCCATCAGTCTCGATGGTAATTCGTGGCCGTACGTTGCAGAATGTATTGGAGGGACTCGGTCGCTGCCGCTCTGGCGATGCGTCGCCTGGTCTATGATCTGATCTGTTGAGAGAGAGTCTCTAGAAATGGATGCATGAGCGACTTCGAATCAGTCCCCGACCAGGAACCTTCCGAATCACAGCACGATCTGATCGAGCGTGCGTGCGATCGATTTATCGCGGCGGTGCGGGATGGGGGGCGGCCACAGATCGAGGAGTTTGTGGGGCTATTTCCCCAGATCAATCGACAGGCGTTGGTCGAGAGGCTGATCACGCTGGAAGTCGAATTGCAGGGGACGAAGGACGAAACGATCACCTTCGATGCCGGCCCGAAGCGCCCGTCGTTGGATGGATATTACCAGCGCTTCCCCGAAGCCAGCCCAATTCTCAATGACCTGCAAAAGAAGTGGGAACAGAGTCTCGCCAATCTGCCTGACGTGGAGTTACCCCCGACGAGTGATCTGGGATCGCCAGCCGCCCCGGTCAACCGACCTGCCAGACCATTGCCGCGCCGGATCAAACAATTTGAGCTGCGCGAAGTTCTCGGCCAGGGGGGCTTTGGCATCGTCTGGCGTGCGCGGGACGAGCGTCTGCAGCGCGATGTGGCCCACAAGTTACCGCGGTCCGATCGCCTGTCGGTATTCAACAAGGAAATGTTTCTGGAAGAGGCCCGCGCTGCGGCCACGCTGCGGCATCCCAACATTGTGGCCATTTACGAAGTCAGCGAGCACGAGGCTGAAGTCTACATCGTTTCCGAACTGGTGGACGGTGTGAATTTGAAGGTCTGGTCGCAGAGCCGCCCGTTGTCGCCCGCTGACGCCGCGGGACTGATCGCGAAATTGGCGAAAGCGGTCCAGCACGCTCACGATCAGGGGATTGTGCATCGCGATCTGAAGCCGGCGAACGTCCTGATCGACAAGCAGGGCGAACCGCACATTGCCGATTTCGGCCTGGCCAAACGAGACAGCAATCGGGGAACTTCGCCCGGTTCCTCGGGCCAGTTGCTGGGCACCCCGGCCTACATGGCCCCCGAGCAAGCCCGCGGCGACGAGGGAGCAATCGGTCCTCACACAGACGTCTATGCGCTGGGGGCGATGTTCTACGAGCTGCTGACGGCAGTGCGGCCATTTCACGGCGATACGGCGGTGCTGCTGGAACAAGTTCAGCATACGCCGCCCAAGTCCCCGCGGCTCATCAAGCCCGACATCCCCCGAGAGCTGGAAGCAATCTGCTTGAAGTGCCTGGCAAAGGACAGCGCCCATCGGTACGAATCGGCTCAGGCGCTGGCGGACGACCTTTATCGGTATTTGGCAGGAGAAACAGTACGCGGGGTACACGTGGCTTTGCCGACCCGCCTGCGGAACTGGTTCCGTCGGCATCGGCGAGTTGCGAGCGCCATGGCACTCACGTTCTGCATCGCCCTCTTAGTTGCCGGCAGCATCACCTGGCAATTCCGCGGTACCAAACCGATCCCGGCTGATGTTCGCGAAGTTCGATTTGTAACGGAGCCCGCAGGGTGTGAAATCACCGCGGTCGGTCTGGATCGCCTGACGGGTGAGCCTGATCCGACGAAGATCCACCATGCGAAAGGTCGCACACCCCTCATCATGCAACTGCCACCCGGTGATTACCTGATCGTGGCGGTACTCGATGATAACCGCTTTAATGAGGTTTACCGACATGTTCCGGCAAAAGACGAGACCATTTCCCAGGCAAATCGACATTTGAACTGGGGTCGGGATCCAGCGGGAGTCATCAACGTTCCAAAGTTCCGAATCCCTCGCTCCGGTGTCGAGAATTCAATGCGGCTCGTTAATGGTACTGACCGCCTCGTGGAACCGAAAAACGGAAAGGCCGAATCGTCGCAATCCTGGCGAATCCCCTCATTTTATGTCGACTCAAATGAGATGACAGCTCAAGACGTTGAGAACTGGGGTATCGAGGCTCACGGAGCTGAGCGTTGGGCAGAACATAAGCGAAGTCGCAATTACACCCCGGAGCCAGGTCCCCTTCTGAAAATGAACTATTCTATCGCCCTGGCTCGGCTCGAATCTCGCGGGAAACGCCTGCCATCGGCTGCGGAGCTCTTTTACCTCTCGACAGTCGTCTGCCCCAAATCACCCGCCCCTGGAAATGACGCTGCAGGAGATTCCCCGTGCGTTTTGCCGGACGGGAGTCAAATCGAAGGACTGCATGCGGGCGTGTGGGAATGGACCACGACGAGGCTTGGCGGTCATTTAGTGGAGGTTTGAAACCTACGAGTATCTCTGGTCTGGAATTCCTATTGAAGGTGATCGGCTGCGGCCCGGTGAAAGAGAAAGATCGGCAGACTTCAGTTACCGGCTTCACGTCAGCATTCGAACCCCATGTGGATCGAGCCGGAGCACGCGGTGTCCGCAGTGTCAAGCCGCGTCGACGCCCGGAGGATTTTATGTCTCCTGTCGGCCATCGTGTAACACAGCCTCAGGGCGTGCAGTAGTAATTATATTAGTCCCATAACTTCCATGAATGAAATGGGACTGATGGGACGACGCTACTTCGCAACCTCTTCCGGCATTGCCAGGCGAATCAGCAGCAACAACTCCCTGGCGCGATCGACCTTCTGGTCAGCCAGGACACGGACTTCAGTCTCCAGGTCCTGCAACTTATCGGCCTCAATGGCTGCTTGAACCAGGACCTTGGCCGAGCGGGCTTGGTTGACGATCTCCAACGGTGCGATCCGCATCAGCACCTGCGACTGCCGGAGGGGGTGAATCCGGATGAGCTGCATGAACTTCTCGGCGAGGACTGCGGGTGACGCATCATCCGGGCCGAAATTGTCCATCACCCGGATCGTATTCTTGCCCGCCACGGCGAGCGTCCAGGCACTGAGTAAGCGATACCGTTCTTCCGGTTTCGTGGCCATCAGCAACTGGTAAACGGCCACCCCATTGCGGGCGTCGCTGGAATCCTTGAACTGGTCGTAGGCAGGCATGTCGGCCGATTTGGCCAACCGGTCGAGAGCATCGTCCATCCGACCCGCTTTGGCAAATTCCTGCGCGGTGCGGAACAACGCACGTTTGCGAATGTAGGCGTTATACGAACTCTCGACTTCACTATTGTAGCGGACTTCCTGCGAGAGCTGATATTGATCCAGCAACCGCTTGCCCTCGTTGGCATTGCCCAACCGGTACTGCTGCTGAGCCATCCGGACCAGCATCCCGCCGATCCGTTCATGCTTGAGGCCACCGGCCTTGATGTTGATGTGCGTGAAGACTCGGGGCAACAAAGGATCGATCGCCAGCGCCAGGTCGTCGTTGTCGAGCGCCGGCAGCACGACGTGGCACAACAGTTCGGTCGTATGCTCCGAGGGGTCCTTCGCGCTGGCCTGGCAGAGAGCATGCAAGCTCCCCAGGGCAGAGTTCTTGTCCCGAGCTTCGATATCCAGCATCGCCAGCAACAATTCTCCGAAAAACTCACAACCAGGTTGCAGCGAGCGGGCCTTGATGCGTTCGCGTAAGTCGTCAACTTGATTGACTAGAACGGCCTGTTTGACGAGCAGCGCGCCCACGCTTTCCAGGACACCGTCTTCCGTCGTGGGCAGCGGACTCATCATGCAGAGGATCTGATTGGGACGTTCCGAGGGGAGAACCGCCTCCAAGAGAGTCTGGTAGATCTCTTGCGGCGGGAACTTGGCCATTTGCCAGCGCGGCGTCAGCGTCAAGGCCCAAGTACTGAGGGCTCCCGCGGGCATCTTATACGTTAGAGGATCACTTGAGTTGCGCGGATTGCGAACGGTTCCCTCTTGAGAAACCTCATTGTAGACAGGGTAGCCTGCGCGGAATGCCGCGCGCGCTGCCTTGAATGAAAGGTTGGGCATCTCCCTGGTGATGGCGCGTTCCGCCAGTTCCTGCAGTGCTACAAACTCAGCCACGGTGAGGGACGGTTGTTCGCGTTTCTCAATCGCCTCGGGACCGAGGGGAGGTGACAGCTTGGCGCGCGACCGGATCAAATCGATCTCATCGGACCAGCGAGCCTCAGCGGTCGATTTGTCACCGGCATAGAATGCAATGAGCCCCGCTTCGTGACAGATATCGTGCTGGAATGAATATTCGGTCGACAAACTTGCGACCTCGAGAGCGTGGCGATAGAGTCGCTCGCCGATCGGATGCAGCCCCTCACGCTGCAGGCACTCGCGAGCCACCAGCCAGTAAGTGATCCGTAAAGCACGTTGCTGCAATTTGACATTGGGTGCGAACTCAGGGGAGTCGTCTTTCAATGCGGCTGCCGGATGCGCCTTGATCCATTCTTCGAGTTGCGCGGCCGACTTGCCGAAGGCGTCCGGTTGCGGTGCTTTCAGGTCCAGCAGGCAAAGTGCAATCAGGATCGAGACATCATCGGGACGGTCACGTTGCAGTTTCTTCAGGCAGGCGGCGATTGCATCGTGCGATTCCTGTTGTTGACCAAGTCGCTCCAGGACACCAGAGAGGATGCTCGTAATCTGTCGATAGTCGTAAGCATGCCGAGTATTT
>JAQGHS010000690.1 GCA_028291605.1 Planctomycetaceae bacterium
CGCCACTTGTGTAGATACCAATCGGACAAGCCCAACGGAGGCGACAACGCGCAAACCGGGGCTTCGCAAATACGCGATAAGCCCCGGCCTGCCGATCTAAGTCAGCACACAGAAAAACTCGGCCCGCTACTCGCAAGCCACTGCGCTGTAAATCCCCACGTCGCATCACGCACCGATATTCACGTGAGTGGGGTCCCCGACCGCTCCCAATTCTCCGAACAGTCCGTGCTGTTCGTCACCGGGGCCAGACGTGAAGTAGATGTCATCGGTGTCCCCGCCTGCGGCTCCGTTGCCGAACTTAATCGCCCACAACCCATCGATGGTCAACGGTTGGCCGGAGACATCGGTCACCTGACCCAGAAAATCACCGGTATCGGGATCGAATGCATTCACGGTACCATCGCCAAAGTTGCCGACCAGCAGATCATTGCTGAATCGACCGAAGTCATCGGGGGCCTGGGCGAGACCCCACGGGGCATTGAGCGGGCCTTTGGACACCAGAGTCTTGATGTAGTGTCCGTCGGTCGAGAACTCGGCCACAAAGCCGAAGCCTTTGTGTTGCACATCGTCCACACCCTCGGAATCCTGCTTGGCATAAGTGACCAGCAACTTGCCGTTGATGTTCTCGATGCCAAAGGGAACAAATCCAGCCGGAAGCTTCGGAACCTGGAAATCTCCTGCCGGCTGCACTGCGGCGAAGTTCTTGTCAAAAACGTCGATCTTGCCGTTGTGGAAATCGGTCGCGTAGATGAAGTTGTCGGTCCCCACTGACCCGATCGCCAGCCCCTTATAGATTGCGCCGGACGCCGAGTTATCGACCTTTAACTCAGCCAGCGTCCCCGAATGCCAACCGGAAATCGTGCCCTCTTCTGTCGCGAAGATGAAGTGGCTGACCCCACCCGTGACGGCAAAGTCCGCCGTGCCGTTAAAGACGATCCCCGTCGGCGCTGACGGACCTTCAACGCCAGGCGGTGTCGGAACCGTCACGACGAGCGACTGCACTTCACCTTCACCATTGTCGACCGTTGAGACACCAGTGCCATTGGCGTTAATCCAGAAGGGTCCCGCCGTACTCAGCGCGAGCCCCCAGGAATTGACGAGATTGGGGTCGGTGTGCTCGGCCTGACCAGCCTGATCCGAGATCAGATTGTTGGTGGCATAACCGCCGTTCGACGCGGAGTTCCCCGATTTATCATGCACCGTCACGGCTATCTGCCGTTCACCTGTCACACGGAAGTGATGCTTCCCCGTGACTTCAAACCCTGCATCCACCGCGACGATCTTCCCCTTGCTGGTGGAGCCGTCACCCCAGTCGATAGTAACCTTGAAGTCACGACTGGTCGCCGATGTGTCGGTATCGGTGAAGGCTGCGACCGTGCTGCTGACACGTCCATCGGCCGAACTGATGTCCGCCACAGTGCCAAATGTAATCGGATTGACAGACAGCACCTGCCGCGTTTCCAGCGTCTCAAAATAGCCTCCGAGAACGGCACGCGACCGGCGACGACGAGACGGCATGTAATATTCGAGACCCTTGAGCCAGGTAGACATAATTTGTGACCTCATACTGTTTAAAGATTCAAGACCTCAACCCGGCGCGGCCAGATGCCTACCAGAGTCGGACAACGCGCGCGGGCAAATGCCCCACGCCAAAGCGTCTTGCTCTTCGAAAAATGGGGACAGGGTCGACAATTGCAGGAATGCCCACACCGTCGATCCCGACTAGCGAACTCTCTCGTTGAACACCGCAAGAGCGACTGCTGCTTGAACAATGCGCTATCTTGCTATCTAACTGAGTCGAATCTGTCTGTTCGATCCGCCAGCAAAAAACGAAAAAAGATTCTTTTTGTCGATTCCGAGTAAGAAGACGGTGCCAGTCCTCCCCGAACCGAACCCTCTTACGGAATCTCTCTTTTTTCGCCAAAGACTGCGCGCGCAGAACCCTGCCTTTAATGCGGTTGTGTGAATTATGCCAGCTCTTTGATGTGATCTAGAAATTCAAAGTGAGGGCTTCGCATCCGACCGAATCTACTCTTTGTCAATGAATTCTGTTAACCACTCAGAATTATTTCCTATGGCACACCATTTCGGCAGCCAGTGGTTAACAGAACAAAGAGTGTCGTTAGCGCTCGATCTGTTTTGGATGGCAATTCACACAGCTTGGCGGGCTGTGGGTGTTGGGGCTGAATTCCGTAAATCGTGTCCAGAGGCGCCCGAACCCAACAGGTGGGGAATTGTTGCGGGTTCAACAGCGTTGCCAGCCTTTCGGCGGAGCTTCTGCGGGGTAAAAGTACTCTGCTTTCCTGCGAATCATCAAACCAAACCGATCTCCCGACCATGGCATCACGAGCCGGAGTTTGCACACTTCATTCGCCCTCTTGGCATGTGCCATTTCTCGTCAGACGTGTCTTCACGGCGACGGACAATTCTGCGCATCTGGTTACGGCCCCACTTGGATTTGGCGCGTGGCGATGTTCGTATTTGACCCGCCAATATTCGTGACTTGGAACTTGATGGTCCGGTTCCCCGCGACCTTGTCTGTGGATTTGAAAACGATGCTGCGGAGCAACGTCTGGACTGCAGCCTCGGTCGCAAAACTGGTCAAGTGAACGACCAACGCTGCGCCCTTCTTACCGCCAGCGACGGTCCCGATCACCGTGCCGCCGAACAAGACATTTTTCCCCTTCAAGCCGATGCCGCTCTGCTTCAGAATTGACACGGCGTCCTTCGCGGAGTGTCCAGACACCTGCAAGATCGATCCGGCAAATGCCAACGTCGGAGTATCGACATCCGCAATTGTGGCCGCTCCATCTATGGCGACAACCTTCCTGGCATTGACGTGAAACACTAACGGTGATGAGCTCAGGGTAATCAAGGGGGCATCGTCCACCGCGTGCGCCGTGACCGCGAACGTCTGGCTGGAGGACAGCGCGCCGTCGCTCACCGTGACGGTGATCGTGGCCGAACCACTTTGATTGGCGGCCGGAGTGACCACCAGGCTGCGATTGGCCCCCGAACCGCCGAGGGCGATGTTCGTGTTGGGAATCAGGGCCGGGTTCGACGACACGGCTGTGACGATCAACGCTCCGGCGGAGGTCTCCGGATCGCCCACGATGAACGGCACGCTGCCGGTGGGCGTATCTTCGAGTATCGACTGGTCGGTAATAGTCGAGATCGTGGGCGATTCGTTAACCCCTGTGACGGCCACTGCGAGGTCCTGGGTCATCGTCCCCCCGGCTCCATCGTCGGCCGTAACCTGCACCAGGTACACGTTGTTCGCGTCGGCGTCAGACGGGTTCTCAAAGTCAGGAGCGGTGAGGAACGTCAGCGTGCCGCCGGCGGTGATCGCGAAACGCGACTGATCGGCTCCACCCGTTATTGAGAACGTGATCGTCGTCGTCGGCAGATCGGCATCAGTCGCCGCGAGGGTCAGGACGCCGGTCGTGTTTTCGGGCGTACTGGGGGTGGCCATCGTTGAGAAGACGGGGGTGTTGTCATTGACTCCCGTGACGGTCACCGCCAGAGACTGGACCGTCGTGCCGCCCGCACCATCATCCGCGGTCACGTCAATCAGATACACATTGTCGCCGTTAGCGTCGGCGGGAATCTCAAAATCAGGAGCCGTCAGGAACGTCAGCACGCCCTCCGCCGAGATCGCGAACTGCGCCTGATCGTCGCCGCCGGTCAATGAGAACGTGATGGTCTGCGCTGGCAGATCGGCGTCGATCGCAGCGAAGGTCATGACATCGACCGTGTGCTCGGAGATGTCGGGATTCGCTGTCGTAGTGAACACCGGGTTGTTGTCATTGACCCCCGTGATTGTCACCGCCAGATTCTGGACCGTCGTTCCTCCGGCGCCGTCATTTGCCGTGACCTGGACCAGATAGATGTTATCGGCGTCCGCATCCGCCGCAGCCTCAAAGTCAGGGGCGGCCAGGAACGCCAACACGCCCCCCGTCGTGATGGCGAACTGCGACTGATCCGCGCCCCCGGTTAGTGAGAACGTCACCGCCTGTGCGGGCAGATCGGCGTCGGTCGCCGCGACTGTCAGCACACTGGTGGTATTCTCGGGAACACTCGGCGTCGCGGTGGTACTGAAGACGGGATGGTTATCATTGACCGCCGTGACGGTCACCGCCAGGTTCTGAACCGTCGTGCCGCCGGCTCCATCGTCGGCCGTGACTTGCACCAGGTAAACATTGTCGCCATTGGCATCGGTCGGAATCTCGAAGTCGGGCGCGGTCAGGAACGTCAGCCCGCCCCCGGTGGTCAATGCGAACTGCGATTGATCCGCACCACCGGTCAGCAGGTAGGTGATGGTCTGCTGGGGCACATCCGCATCAGTCGTCGTCACCGTCAAGACATTGGTCGTGTTCTCGGACACACTGGGTGTGGCCGTCGACGTGAAGACCGGGTTGTTATCGTTGACGCCTGTGACGGTCACCGACAAGTTCTGGACCGTCGTCCGTCCTGCCCCATCATTGGCGGTCACCTGGACGAGATACACATTATTGGCATTAGCGTCTGTCGGACTCTCGAAATTGGGTGCGGTCTGGAATGTCAACACGCCACCGGTGGTGATGGCAAACTTCGACTGATCCGCCCCGCCAGTCAACGAGTACGTGATGTTCTGCGCTGGAAGATCGGCATCGGTCGCGTTGACCGTCAAGACTGCCGTCGTGTTCTCCACAATGCTGAGACTGGCAGTCGAACTGAAGACTGGATTGTTGTCATTGACAGCGGTGACGGTCACTGACAAGTTCTGCACCGTTGCGCCCCCGACTCCGTCGCTGGCCGTGACCTGCACCAGATACACATTGTCGCCATTGGCATCCGACGGACTCTCGAAGTTGGGTGCCGCCTGGAATGTCAGCACGCCGCCGGCGGTGATGGCGAACTTCGACTGATCGGCCCCGCCAGTCAACGAGTACGTCAGTGTTTGCGCCGGCAGATCGGCATCGGTCGCAATGACCGTCAGCACAGCAGTCGTGTTCTCGGCAACGCTGGGAGTCGCGGTCGACGTAAAGACCGGATTGTTGTCATTGACCCCCGTGACCGTCACTGCCAGGTTCTGAACCGTCGTCCCTCCGGCCCCGTCGCTGGCTGTCACTTGCACTAAATACACATTATCGCCATTGGCATCGGTCGGAATCTCACGATTAGGAGCCGTCAGGAATGACAGCACGCCCCCCGCTGTGATCGTGAACTTAGACTGATCGACCCCGCCAGTCAGCGAGAATGCCACCGACTGCGCGGGAAGATCGGCGTCATTCGCCATGACGGTCAAGACACTGGTCGTATTCTCCTGAACGCTGGGAGTGGCCGTCGACGTAAAGACCGGAATGTTATCGTTGACACCGGTGACAGTCACCGACAGGTTCTGAACCGTGGTACCCCCGGCGCCGTCGTTGGCGGTGACCTGGATCAGATACACGTTGTCGGCATTGGCATCCGACGGACTCTCGAAGTTGGGGGCCGCCTGGAACGTCAGCACGCCGCCGGTGGTGATGGCGAACTTCGACTGATCGGCCCCACCCGTCAGCGAGAATGTCACCGTCTGTGCGGGAAGATCGGCATCGGTCGCGATGACCGTCAGCACGCCGGTGGTATTCTCCGGGATGCTGGGAGTGGCGGTGGAACTGAAGACCGGGTTGTTGTCATTGACGCCGGTGACGGTCACTGACAAGTTCTGCACCGTGGTCCCGCCCGCTCCGTCGTTGGCAGTCACCTGCACCAGATAGACGTTGTCGGTATTGGCATCGGTCGGAATCTCGCGGTTGGGAGCCGTCAGGAATGACAGCACGCCGCCCGACGTGATCGTGAACTTAGACTGATCGACCCCGCCAGTCAGCGAAAACGTCACCGACTGTGCAGGAAGATCGGCGTCGGTCGCCGTGACGGTCACGACACTGGTGG
>JAQGHS010000759.1 GCA_028291605.1 Planctomycetaceae bacterium
GGCGAAATCAAAGGAGTGGTTCCTCGGATATGGATTTGTTGAGTTGGTTGCACTGATTAAGACTCCGCGCGGGGGATCTGGCGCTCGTGATCAAGTAAAACTGTCTAATGATTCAAAACGGTTAATCGGCCCGCGAGTTCGTTGCTGTCTGGATTGTATTGATCGTGGCCTCGGTCAGAGGCGGCAGTATTCTACGCAAGATCGTGATTCACGATTTGGATTACCCCAAAATCAGATAACCCGGACCCTGCTATCGCGGTACCAGTGAGGTATCGTCGTTGCTGGAACCGGGTTAAAACAGGACTACTGCGTTTTCTTTCATTGTCAGTCTGCGATCTGGATCGCCGCTCTAACTCGCTGATTTGTAATGTGTTACGAAAAATGCGGTTCGGCGGAGATGTCCCGGGAGCGGCATCCGGAGGCGTCTCTTCACGAGGATTAATCGGCCGTGGCGGATACCGTTCGGCGCAAAATCCTCACATTGCGAAGACTTACAATTGTGAGAAACGCTGCGACTGATGTCCAGCCAGCCGGAAAAAACGCGTCTGTGAGTCGTCGGGACGATGGTAACCATGCTCGCCAAAAAGTGGGCGAACTGTACTTTAGCCCGTACTCTGGCGAGCATGGCTACCGGCAGGCGTCACTCATTTGTGGGGCTTGATTAACTGCAGCACTCGCGGGTCATTCAGGCGATTGGCAACCAGAGTGGCCCGGCTGAAATCGTGGTGGGCCGTGTGTTGATGGGGAACTGCGACGGCTACTGCTCCCGCGGCGGCTGCGGCATTGATTCCGTTCTGGCTGTCTTCGAGAACCATCATCTCCGAGGGGGCGATTCCCAATTTGTGGGCGGCTTTCAGATAGATTTCCGGATGCGGCTTGCCCTGCGTCACGTCTTCCGAAGCCAGAATCATGTCAAAGCGCGGCAGCAGTCCGAATGGGCCCACAACACGTTGAACGTAGCCGTGCGAAGACGAGGTCGCGACCCCTTTCGGCAACTTGTGGCTTTCGATGAATTCGAGCAATTCGTGCAGCCCGGGCATCGGAGCGAGTCGATCGGTCGCCGTTTCAAAAAACAGGGCATGCGATTCTTCCAGCAACTCGTCGACGGTGTCCTTCAGCGAGTGCATCTCGATCATGAAGCCGAGCGATTCCTGAGCCCGCCGGCCAATCATCAGCAGCTTTAAATCGGGCGTCATGATCTTGCCGCGTCGCCGCAACAATTCATCGCCGACTTGATCGTAAATCAACTCGGTATTGAACATGAGACCGTCGAGATCAAACACTACCGCACGAATCGACATGACATTCCTCAAGGAGTCCTTTTATGGACGACAATCTTTTGACCGATCCCTTGAGCTCACAGATTGCTCATTACGGGACAAACCCCGGCATCGGCAACTTCTCATTTTTTCATTCGTGTGATTGGTGTAATTCGTGGTTCCAATGTTTATTCTTTACCACGAATCACCCGAAGGACACGAATCAAAAACAGGTGCAATCAAATGACCGGCGGAGCCTCGCCACGATAGCTGAGGTCCAGGATCTCCATCGGATGCGCCACCCAGATCTTGTGCCCTGCTTTGCGGATCGAAGCCTGAATCTGCAGCGAGCAACCTGCGTTCCCGGTGATGACGGCCTGTGGCTTCGTGGCCAGGATGTTGGCCAGTTTGCGCTCCGCTAAGCGATCAGACATCTCCGGTTCGGTCAAATTATAGCTTCCGGCGGCGCCGCAGCAGATTTCGGATTCCACCAGCGGGATCAGTTCCAAACCCGGTACCAGTGACAACAGATCGCGCGGCTGCTCGCGAATTTTCTGGGCATGGACCAGATGACAGGCGTCGTGGTACGTCGCCCGCAGCTTGATCTCGCCTGTCGGTTTGATGGGACCGAGTTCTGCCAGAAATTCGGAAATGTCGCGGACCTTGTGGGCGAATTTCTCTAATTGCTCTGCTTGCGCGTGGTTCTGGGGAGCAACCTCGTGAGCGATGTGCCCATAATCCTTCAGCATGGCTCCACAGCCCGCCACATTGATGATGACGGCATCCAGATCAGTCTGGTCGAATGCAACTGAGTTCCGATTCGCGAAGTCGAGCGCCGGCAGGTCGGCTCCGCTGTGATAATGAATCGCGCCACAGCAGGCCTGAGACTTGGGAATCACGACCTCGCAACCGTTGGCTTGCAGGACCCGGGCTGTCGCCCAGTTGACGTGGCTGAACATAGCATCGGCCACGCAACCCGTGAACAGTCCCACGCGAGCCCGCCGCGGACCAATCGCCGGCAGGACTTCAGGAAAGCGCGGCGTTGAAGGCTGCAATCGGGGTAGTTGTGACTGCATGCGTTGCAAGCGTTGTGGCAGCAGCTTTGTCAATCCGGTGCTTTCCGCCAGCCGATCGAGGCCCAATTTCTGCATGATGCGTGCCGGCCAGAGTGCCCAGCGCATCCTGTCGGGATACGGGAACAGTCCGTACATGATCCAGCGGTTGAACCAGCCCTTCGCGGCGTCATTGCCGCGTCGCGCTTCCGCCTTTTGCATGTCGACACGGAATGGTTCGATGAGGCGGCCGTATTGCACGCCCGAAGGACACGCCGTTTCACAACTGCGGCAGTCGAGGCACAGGTCGAGATGCCGCTTGACGGTGTTGGTCATTTCCAGCCGGCCGTCTGTGACGGCCCGCATCAAGTAGATGCGTCCGCGCGGACTGTTATTTTCGTCCCCGGTTTCCAGATAGGTCGGGCAGGCCGACGTACAGAGTCCGCAGTGGACGCAATCGAGGAATTTTTCGTACTCAACGGTACTCCCCAGGCGAGGAATCTCGGGGGCCGTTGTCACGGGGAGGGTGGGTTGGTCGGCTGGCATCGCGCTTGGGTGTCGCTCTCAAATGGATTTTTTCGTGCGTTTGGTCGCCGGTGATATTCTAGCGATCCGGGGTCGATGGGACTATCTCGCGGGTGAGGGGCGGCGGCTGGGCCGCGATTTTTGGAAATTGCCGGGCTTGGACAGTCTCTGTGAACGCGACTTGATTCCCGGCAATTTCCAAAAAATTGCAGACTCGGCTCCTTGGCAATTTGGTGCCTGACCTGCACATGGTTTCTCTGGAGAACGAATCCAAGTATGATAAACTGTCGCGAAGCTCGACAAAGTTTCTGCCCAACTGCCTACCGCTTCGATCAGCGTTTTCGGCAAAATGCCCGCTGGTCCAACATCCTGCCTGCTTGGAGTCTCCCGCATGATTCGGCTGCTGACCTTGGTTTGCCTGCTGGCCTGTCTGCCACTTAATTCCCTGCAGGCGGCGGATGCTGATTGGTCGCTGGTCCCGGTCCCTGGCGTCTGGGAACAGGCGGCTGGTGGCAAGTTCGAAAAATACGACGGATTTGCCTGGTATCGCTGCTCGGTCAAAGTGCCTCTCGATTGGCGTGGCCGCGATCTGCAACTCAAAGTCCAGAAGATCGACGATGCGTATGAAGCCTACGTCAACGGCCAGAAAGTGGGCGGCGAGGGAGCCTTTCCACCGAGTTTCAAAAGCGGTCTCAGCGATCGCGCAGTGAGCCTTACGGTTCCCGCCGATGCAGTGCGTGTGGGCGAATGGAATACGGTCGCCTTTCGCATCTACGACCAAGAAGGACAGGGCGGATTTAAGGGTGTCGCCCCATTCCTGGGTGATGACGTGCGGGCGATTGAGCTGAAAGGGGATTGGCAATTTAGGACCGGTGACGATCCGACTTGGGCGAAGCCTGATGCTGCGAAACCGACTGTCGCCACCTTCGCCAAAATGGAAGAAATCGGTGTCATCTCTGTTCGGAACAAGCCCAAGGACACCAAGCCGCCGCGGTTGTCGCTGGCTGATAGCCTGGCGGCTCTGACGTCTCCTGATGATCTGGAAATCGAACAAGTGCTGACCGAGCCGCTGGTGGCTCAACCGCTGTTTGTCAATTTTGATGAACGCGGCCGGATGTGGGTCATGCAGTACTTACAGTACCCCAATCCTGCCGGTTTGAAGATCGTCA
>JAQGHS010000768.1 GCA_028291605.1 Planctomycetaceae bacterium
GATCGAACTTGATAGAACGCCACCAGCATCCCGTTGCGGAAGTCTTGATCACTGCCAACGCCGGTCAGGCGGCCATTTGTTCCTGCAGAAATGTGTTCCAGAGCCGCTTGATATTGCCCTCGGCCAGCGATCCAGAACCGGACTATTTCCGAACCATTCCCGAGGCACCAGACGCTGACCGCCACAAATCCCGCCAGCCGAATCAGGTTGTGATCCGCGGCAAACCAGCGGACCAGGCCCAGTCCCGCGACCGGCATGAGTAATGACAGGCTGACCAGAAAGTGGCGGGGATAAACCAGCCCGTCCGGAGCGAGCCCAAACAGCAGGGCTGGAGCGAGTATCGTCAGGCTTGCCAGTCCTACAACTTCCAGTGTGGCCGCTCTGCGGATGTTCCACAAACCGGTCGCCAGCAGGGCCGCCATCAGCAAGGCGCAAGGCAGGCTGTATGCTTCGGGCAGCGAGGCCCCGAATGGCATTGAGAACGTATCGCAGGCGACCAGCCAGCTATTCAATTCCGGTCCGCCGCCGACCATGGCTCGGCTCAGATCAACCATCCACAACCAACCGACGAGCAGGGCCGGAACACCAAATGCCACGGCCAATTTTCCCAGCAGCAATTTCCAGGAGCCAGCTGTGTGGCGCCTCCACACCATAGCAGCGACACTCCAGTAGATGTGGGCAGCGAAGACGGGCAAGAATGAGAGATGGCTCAGAAATCCGGCACACGCGACGAGCGCGTAGCCCCCGGAGGTGGTCCACTTGCCAGTTCGCAGTAATGAGCCCATGCACCATTGAGCAGCCAGCGCGGCACACGCAGCAACCGCATACCCGCGGGCTTCACTGGAATAGACAACTTCCACCTGGGATGTCGCCAGTAACCCCATGCCAGCGATCAGGCTTGCCAATTGCCCGGAAGTGCTGCCCTGCGTCCAGCGGACGGCCAGCATTCCCCCGAGCCAGACTGTCAGGATTCCTGCCAGGAACTGCGGAATCCGGTACACCGGCAGCGGCGCGGAGGGGCCGCACAGATAGAGAAACAACGTATTCAGGTAGTTGTTGTTGTCGTGGTGAATTTCAGTGAAGATGCCCCAGACACCACTGACGCGCGGAGTCAATTTCCAGGACCAGACGAGCGTCCAGGACCAGATTTCGTCCAGCCAGAAGTCGGTCCAGAGCCCAGGAAGTCGCAATGCGGCAGCGAGCACCAGCAGCCACCACGCCACAAGCCGCGGTCGAATTCGATGTGGGGGGCCTTCCGTAGGACGGGTCTCCTGGCCCGTCTGAGCCTGTGACAATCGATCTGGCATGGGAATCAACTCTCGCGATCTTCGCGCAGCGCACGGCTTCGTTTCGTTGAAATCGCTGGATTATTATTGGCCATCCTAGCAAAGCAACCCATGCGCTGCGCGAAGTTCGCGAGGCATCAACGGTATACGATGTCGATGGTTACGGGCTCGGACGGGCCAGGAGACCCGTCCTACGGTGCTTGCAGATCGATCTCATCCGTCGATGCCTCTCGCCCGCAGTTTTTCCTGCAATTTCTCGCGTGCCAACCGCAGGCGACTTTTCGTGGTGGGCACGTTTGCTTCCATCGCATCGGCGACTTCCGCCAAAGTTAGGCCTCCATAGTGATGGAGAAGGAATGTCAGACGTTGTTCTTCGGGCAGTTGACGCAGCATGTCGTCCACAATCGACGCCATTTCGCGAATGTCCGCGTGTGAATCGGGCGAGAGAACCTCTTCAGTCAGCCGCGCCAGACCGTCTTCCTCATCTTCTTGCTTGCCGGTGACGGCTTTGATCAAGGCGTCGTGCGACTGTCGGCGAACGTTGTCAATCAACAGATTTCGCGCCAGACGATACAGCCAGCCCCGAAATTTTCCGACGGGGAGAAAATCCCACGACTGGTTGTGCAATCGCAGAAAGGTTTCCTGGGTCAGGTCTTCTGACAACTGCCGATCACGAGTGTTCCGGAAGAAAAACCCCAGCAATTGCCCCTGATAACGTTCCACCAACGTATCAAAGGCGCGTGATTCCCCAGTCTGCAGACGCACCATCAACTGGTCGTCGGTGAGCGAACTGTGGTCACAGCCAATCATGCAAGATTCTGTCGTTGACCAGGAAAGGACGGCGGAGATAATCTGCCTCGCGATAGGAATTTCGCGTTAACGAGGCATTTGGTGACACGAGTTCGGCTCGAAACACGGGCACTTTTTCTACTAGTTACTATAATTGTTCGAGATGCGATTGGATACCGCGGAGCATGTCTCCCGGCTGAGTCAGTCCCCAGGACCAAATCAGCCACCATCCAGTCGGCAAATATTGACGAATTGCATCAGTATTCATTGGTGAATGATATTAGCCGGACGATTCTGTCTGGCGGGTGCCATGACGGACAGGATCGTCCGTCCTACGTATTGTGATTGCTTCGAAGGAACGCCATCGTGTCAGTCGTGTTGAATTACGGTCAGCAAGGCCATTTTGAGTGTGATTTACCGCAGGAGCGGCTGGTCGGATTCTATCCCGCCCCCGAGCCCGTGGCCGACTTGCCGGCTGCGCTCCGTCACGCCTTGGAAGAACCGCTGGAGTTTCCACCCTTATGGCGAGCGGTCGTGCCCGGCGATCATGTGGTGCTGGCATTGGATCGGCACACACCGCAGGCGGCCACTTTGATTGCTGCGGTGTATGAAATCATCGCCGCCCAAGGCGTCACACCGTCAGACATCCTGATCTTGCAACCGACGGCGCTGGCCGGTCCGAAAGTGACTGACCCGCGCATCTTGTTGCCAGAAGCCGTCCGTGACGTTGTCCAATGGCGGGTCCACGACGCCACCGACCCAGCGCAGCAGGCTTATCTGGCCACAACGGCCAACGGCGAACGCATTTATCTGGACCGTGATGTCGTCCATGCCGACTTCGTCATGTCGATCGGCCAGATCGGATTTGATCCGGTTCTGGGATATCGCGGCACCAATACGGTGCTCTATCCCGGCCTGTCGTCGACCTCAGCCGTGCAGAAGGCGCGCGGGTTTGGGCATCAGGAACTCGACCCCGAAGATGAGCGACCGCTACGTCAACTGGTCGATGAAATTGGCTGGCTGCTTGGAATTCAGTTTTCGTTGCAGGTGTTGCCGTCACGAGGGAGCGGCGTTTCCACTGTCCTGGCTGGTTACGAGCAATCGGTCTGGCAGCGCGGACGCGAATTGCTGGCCGCACAGCGTGAAGTACAGCTCGCAGAACGCGCTGAAATCGTGGTGATTTCCATCGATGCCGATGCTGCCGGACACGGCTGGGAACAGGTGGGCGCTGCTTTGGCGACCGCTCGCAGTCTGGTGATGCGCGGCGGGAAGGTGGTCATCCTGTCCGAATTGAACGGGGACTGCAGCGACCTGTCCGATGGCATGCGAATGGTTCGTAATTGTCGATCTCCGCGAGAGGCGTTGAAACCGTTGCGCGACCAAGTTCCGCCCGATTTTCTGCCTGCCACGCAACTGGCCCAAATGGCAGATTGGGCGAAGATTTACCTGTTAAGCCGTCTCGATTCCGGTCTAGTCGAAGATTTGTTCATGATCCCGCTCGAAAATGAACAGGAAGTGTCACGATTACTGGCTGGCAAGGCCGCATGCGCCTTCATTGAGGGAGCCCAGCACACCCATGGTCGATTGCAGACGTCGGATAATTCAGATGACGACGAGTAGATCAGCAAGAGATTCATGTAGCAGAACTCGCCAAGTGTTCTGGCCGCGTTATCGACAGCGCCCGAAGTCTTGGCAACTTCGGCTACATCGGATTTCGTCCGGTGAAACTACTTCACGGCATCGCCTCTACTGACGCTGCTTCGGTTGCTCCCATATTCTTATGTGCGGAATGCGGGCGACCGATTATGCTAGTCTTTAGTCTCATCGAAACGTTTCCCGGCGAGCGAAACCTTCAGCATACTTCGGGGTTTCATTCCATAACTGGCCGTTGTCGCTATCACTGCGGGCCAGATGTATGACGTTGGAGAGTCGACAAACGAGGAATTCGGCATGTCTCGAATCAGCCGTCGG
>JAQGHS010000808.1 GCA_028291605.1 Planctomycetaceae bacterium
ACACGTCGCCCATCAACCAACACCGTACACGCACCGCACTGACCGTGGTCACAGCCTTTTTTGGGGCCGGTCAGACCAATGCTATTGCGCAGTGCATCGAGAAGCGTAACTCGAGGATCGACCTTCAACTGGTGGATTCGGCCATTGACATGAAGCGAAACCGCAACTGGTTCTGGATCGGCGTTCCGCGCGGCAGACGCTGCATTCTGAGCCAATGCCGACGTACCAGTCGAGGAGACAAAAGCGAGACCGCCCATGGCAAAAAACTCCCGACGTGAAACGTCAATCAACGCACTGTCGAATGGCGCGTAATCATTTTGACCATTTTGACTGCGGCTCAAGTCCCCGGTTTGATCTGTCATGAGTATTCATTCTGTGAATTGCGAGCCTGTAAAATTGCCATAGCAACGAAGCATAATTCGCATCACGACACTTCACTGTAAGTTCCATGCCGGCAAGGCAAGTTGGGTTATTACTCGTTTCAGTGGCGGACCGCTGAAATTCGGCCGGTGCGAATTGATTCCTCGATCGCCTCGATAATTCGGATGTCAGCGAGTCCTTCTTCGCCCGGCGTTTTGGGGATTTGATTGGTTAAGATGGACTCAGAGAAGGCATCCATTTCTGCCGCGAAATGATCGACGGGGGCCAGTTGATACTCAGATAACCGTCCGTTTTTGTGGAGTAAAAGTCGCTGCCCGCGATACCCAAACGCCGACTCCATGTCCAAGATTCCGTTGCCGCCTTGGACTCGAAAACATCGACTCTCGGCCGTCCCGAAACTGCAATCTCCACAACCGAGGAGACCGGAAGGAAACCGCAATGTGAACGCGACGCTCTCCGGGACTTCACGAAACCGAGTATCGTCCTGAGGTTGGTACTCTGTTGCCGTGACGTCGACGGGCTCTTCGCCGCTGAGGTAACGAAAAGCATTGATGCAATAGATGCCAACGTCTCCGACTGGCCCGCCCCCCAGGGCTTTGCTGAGCCGGATGTTCGGTGCTTGTACGTCCTGGCAATGGCTGGCGGTGATCGACTTGATCTTCCCCAGTTCACCCTGATGACACAGATCGATCGCCAACATGTTGAAGGGTTCATATCGCAATCGATAAGCGATCATCAGCTTGCGATTGGCCGCCTTGGATGCGGCAATCATCTCCGTGCATTCGGCAACCGAAATCGCCATGGGCTTTTCGCACAGCACGTGCTTACCAGCTTTGAAGCCTCGGATCGTATATTCGGCGTGCATGCTATTCGGGAGAATGATGTAGATCGCATCGACCTCTCGATTGTCGGCGAGCTTATCGTATGTCTGATAGTTGTAGAGATTCCGCGGATCGATCCCGTATGCGGCGGCGACCTTTTTCGCCTTATCCGGATGCCCGCTAACCAGCGCGACCGGGCGAGCGACTTTGCACTTCGCAAATGCTGGCAGGACTTGCTCGAGTGCCAATTGGCCCAAGCCGACGATCGCGAAGCCGATTGTCTTGGATGGAACTTCAGGAACCTGCAGATGTGCAGGTTGTTTGTCTGGAGGTGCAAGCGGAGGGGCGTCGGCGTGCAACATATTCGTACTCGCGATCAAAGTCGCACTCGTCGCCAGAAATGTGCGACGGTCGAGTTCATTAAGGTGAAAATCTGTCATTGCAGGTCTTCGTTGAAAGCGTCAGCTCCAGCGTCGATCAGGACCGGATTGAGCATCACACTTAGCAGAAATTGTGCCATCCGAATTCGCCGCAGATTTCTACTCTCAATGCGGACCGTTTCGGGACTTCCACAAAAACATTCCGACCCGATCTTATGGCCCCCGCAAGCTAGTATTTGCGGTGTGACGGAGCCACAGCGCCTTGACCAGCTGTTTAGTCGTTTCGAGCCCTGTCGATCTAAGTCGCATCCTCTACAGCTGCTTGGCATTGAGAATAGGTCGCTATCTCGAATGAGGTACAGGTATTGCTGAGCAGTTGCCGATGAAACGCCACTTGTTCACCGAACAGGAACGAATTCGCCATGGCAACGAAGTCAAATTCCAAGAATTGGGTGCGCCAAGTCAAAACAGTGTCGACATTTCCGTCGAAAGACTTATTCACCAAGGATGCCGAAACGATTGCGAAAGAGATGGCTTCTAAGAAAGTCAGTCCGAAAGGGATCGGCTCTGGAATTCGCATGGTCCAGTATTACATCAACCGGGCGGGTAAGGATTTGCCGGCGGAACGGCGTCAAGAACTTGAGAAGGCGAAAAAGATACTGCAAGAAAAGGCGCAGCGACAGAAAGCCAATGGCAATTGAAGGGCCACAAGGAGGGTCGGTGTAGACCTCCTACCGGCAGTGGTCTGTCGTTGGTCAGTTTGGTGGCGCAGAAAGCAATCATCTGTCGACCGCCCGACTTTCGAAGCGAACAAGCACCAGAAATTGCGAGTATCCAAACGAAAGGGAACATCTCCCGTGGAACAGTATTTTAAGATTAACGATGAGATCACTATCGGGCCCCAGCCGTCGGCCGCCCAACTCCAGACACTCCAAAACGACGGCTACCAAACCATCGTCAACTTTCGCAATGCCGGTGAAGATGAAGAGTCAATGTCACCCCAGGCTGAATGTGATGCCGTGCGTGCTGCCGGAATGACTTATCTGCATATTCCCGTTACCATGAAAGCCATGGCTGCGGAAAGTGTAGATCTCTTTCGCAAGCAATATTCGGAGCTACCCAAACCGATTTTCGCACACTGCAAAAGCGGGAAACGAGCGGCAGCGATGGCGATGCTGAATATTGCCGTCCAGGAAGGTCTCTCGGCAGATCAATGTTTGCAAAACGCGAAACAAATGGGGATTGATTTCGATCAGCCGGAACTTACGACCTTTATGCAAACTTATCTCAGTCGCCACGTCGATGCGAGTTAGTTCGAAGAGCAATATGGCTTAAGGTGGCAAGAAGCCGGTTGCGCCGAGAATCGGCCGAGGTCTCATGAGACGCGGGCGTTTTCGAAAACCGATGTTTTCAGGTACTACCTCCGTCACTGTTTTCATTGACGAATACCTGATCAACGACGGGGACGTGACGATTCGAACGCTGTCCGATCACCAAGCTCGCTCGGCGCACGTAGGAACGATTGACCCGACGTTAACAACTCAGGGTTTTCAAAGCCGCGGCACGCACGCGAGTTGCTTTGTCTCATTGGCATAAATCTTGCTTAATTCTCTTTCTATCACCAAGCAAGTTATGCAGCGTGAATTGTATCACCTGCAGCATTCAATGCTGCCAATGGCATTTAAGCTTCGCGGCACACTCATTAGTATTAGTAAGAGGGCCCTCAGATGGAACTTCTCGCAACTGCTCCCATGTTCGCTGCTGCAGGTTACTCGGCCATGTATCTTTTGGGCGGCGGTGGGCTGGTCGGCGCCGCTGTCATCTTCGTTGTAGCAAAGATGACTGGTCACTAAGCCAGCGCAGTAACGAATTTGACGTATTCGATTGAGATGAGCCGCCGCGAAAGTGGACGGCTCTTCTATTTTATCTAGTCATCACGATTGGTCGCCCCGCATCGAAAAAAGAATCGTCAGTCGGCGGCCAATCTTACGGTTGGGACCGATTAGCTGCAGATAGCCCCGTAATCCTCTGAAATTCCAAGGTCATGGCGCTCAATTTGAATGACTCCTGGCGGTTGCTCCGGCAGACATTCCGCGATTGGAACGACGACAAAGTCCCCAGGCTCGGTGCCGCGTTGGCGTTCTATACGGCTCTGTCGATTGCACCGCTGCTGGTGTTGTCACTTCGCCTCGCGGCGACTGTTTTTGGAGATGACGCCGCGCGAGGCGAAATTGAGCAACAGGTTCAATCGTTGATTGGTGAGCAAGGTGGCCAGGCAGTCCAGGCGATGCTCGAAAACGCGAGCAAACCGGAGTCAGGTACGGTCGCCACGGTGCTCAGCATCCTGACACTGTTATTTGGTGCCTCGGGAGTGTTCGGTCAACTTCAGGACAGTTTGAACACGATTTGGGAGGTCAAACCCAGAGCGGGCCGTGGGGTTTGGGGATTCATACAAGATCGTTTCCTGTCCATGGCCATGGTAATGGGAGTGGCATTCTTGCTCCTCGTCTCGCTCGTTATTAGCGCTGGACTCTCCGCCTTGGGAAACTACTCGATCCACTGGCCCGAGTCTCTGCAGGTCGTTTCTCGACTCGTCAATCTCGTGGTCTCACTTGCCGTATTTACTGGTGTGTTCGCCATGATGTTTAAGTTTTTACCCGACGTCAAAATCGACTGGAAAGATGTCTGGCGTGGTGCGTTAATCACATCGTTCTTGTTCACGATCGGTAAATTCGCGATTGGTCTCTATCTTGGGCACAGTGCGATGGCCTCTTTTTACGGTGTGGCCGGATCGCTGGTCGTTCTGCTGGTATGGGTCTATTACTCGGCCCAAATCATGTTTTTCGGAGCCGAGTTCACACAGGTTTATGCCAACCAGCATGGTCGCCAGATCGTACCTTCTGAAAATGCGGAACGGGTCTCGCTGGCCAGTCGTGCCAACGAAGGACTGGAAACCGCCCGATAGGATTTGAGAGTCGTATGTCAGACTTGGTTACAGTCACTGATCGAGGCCTCTATTGTGAGCCGGGTGATTTCTACATTGACCCTTGGCTACCCGTCTCGCGAGCCGTCATGACGCACGCGCACGGCGATCATGCGCGGCGCGGGAGCCGTCGCTACCTGACGACTCCCCAAGGTCTTCAGGTTTTGAAAACGCGGATGGATCCAGAGGCCGTGATCGATACGGTCTCATACGGCGAAAGCCTGACTATGAACGGCGTCAATCTGTCGTTGCATCCCGCCGGGCATATTCTGGGGTCCGCGCAAGTACGAGTCGAATTCCAAGGCGAAGTGTGGGTCGTTTCAGGTGACTACAAGCTCGCCCCCGACGCAACATGTCAGCCTTTTGTTCCCCTTGTCTGCAATACGTTCATCACAGAATGTACCTTCGGATTACCAATCTACCGGTGGCCGTCGCAAGCCAGCGTCATTGACGAGATCAATCGTTGGTGGCGGGCAAACCGTGACGAAGAGCGAGCCTCGGTGATTTTCGCTTATTCGCTCGGTAAGGCGCAGCGGATCATCGCTGGCATTGAAGCATCGATCGGCCCCATCTTCTGTCACGGTGCAGTGGAGCGAGTCAACGCCGACTATCGAGCATCTGGCGTCGAGTTGCCGGAAACACTCTATGTCGGTCAAGCCCTTGGAAAAATGGACTGGAAGGGCGCCTTGATCGTGGCACCCCCGTCGGCGAACGGCACGCCTTGGATGCGGAAGTTCGGGGATATTTCGACCGCATTCGTATCAGGTTGGATGCAGGTGCGCGGGACACGGCGCAGGCGTGCGGTCGATCGGGGCTTTGTGATTTCTGACCACGCTGATTGGCCCGGCCTCGTCTCTGCAATCCAGGCCACGCACGCCGAACGGATCCTGGCAACTCATGGTCGAACGGGACCAATGGTGCGCTGGCTGCAAGAGTCGGGTATCGATGCGGCCCCCTTACATACCGAATTTGTCGGCGAACGCGACGATGTGGAGATCGATGCCGTGGAAGAGGGGGAGGCAGACGCATGAGAGAGTTTGCTGCCTTATACCGCGCCCTGGACGAGACCACCAAAACAACCAGGAAACTCGCCGCGATGCGCGAGTATTTCTCGCAATGTTCCGCGGGCGATGGCGCCTGGGCGGTCTATTTTCTCAGCGGCCGGCGTTTCAAGCGTCTCATTCCGACCGCTCGCTTGAGGGAATGGTGCGCTGAATCGTGTGGAATCGCGGACTGGATGTTTGAGGAATGTTACGGGGCCGCCGGCGATCTCGCGGAAACATTGGCACTTTTACTACCCGATCAAACGGAAGGTTCGACGGGGTCGCTGACAGAATGGATTGAAGAGAGAATCCGCCCCCTCGGTTCCATGACCGACGACCAGCGCCACAGCACAATTCTCTCGGCTTGGGCCGATCTGTCGACTCACGAGCGGTTCGTCTTCAACAAACTCGTCACCGGAGAATTCCGTGTCGGAGTTGCTCAACAGATGGAGGTTCGTGCCCTGGCCGAGGTCAGCGGTGTCGAAGTGGCGAC
>JAQGHS010000831.1 GCA_028291605.1 Planctomycetaceae bacterium
CTGATTTTGCCCACGTGTACCTCATGCGCATTGAAAACTACTTTGTTGAGGAACTCGCTGTATGCGGTCGAAACTCAAACTTATCGTTGCGGCGTTGTTGGTGGTGGGATGGCTGGGTTCGACCCGCCCTGCTCTGGCGGAGTTTCCTGAGCTCGAGGAGTCGCTGACGGCGGTTGCCAAGAAGGTGGCTGAAAAGCTGGCGGATAGGAAGGTGTACGTAGCGGCTCGCGAGCTGTCGAAGGCACCGTCCAAGTGGCCCGCGCATCAGGCTGCCGGGGTCGAATTCACGATGGCCTTGCGGCTGTTGAAGATAGATGCCGTGCGGGCGGCGGCTGATACCCGGGTGGAGAAGCTGGAAGTCGGTAAGACTCCTTTTTCTGTGAAGGACGTCAAGCTGCTGAAGGATACCGGCCGCAATGTGTTGATTGGGGTGGAATGGACTTCGTTTCCGAAATTGAAGTGCAAGATTGTCGCGTTTCAGGCTGATCCGGATAAGGCCTTGTGGACGGAACTGGCAGATCTTTCCGTGAATGCGGGGTCTCAGGAAAAGAACACGCCGCCGCGGAATGTCACAGTGGCAGCGTATGCTCGACGGTCATTGGGGAGCCAGATCGGGAGTGGCGAATCGTCCGAGATGGTGGATGCGGGACTCAAGCTGGTCGAGACGACGCGGCGTGGATTCTACCGCTGGGGTCGTGAACTGGGGCCCAAAGAACCGTGGATGCCCGGTGATATTCTGCAGATGGAAAAGGTCGAGTATAAGCTGGATCGAGTCCTGCGAAGCATCAAGCGACAAACGATGGTCATTGACGAACTCACTCCGAATGATGTGACCGTGCTGCAGCAGAATGCGTTTCCCAAGGGACGCGTGGTGCAGCAGGAGACCTATCAGTTTAAGGGTTTCATCGAAGGTGAGATTGTGGCGTTTCGGCCGTGGCAGTGGCCGGAAGAAGTGCCGCTGCCGACTCAGCGGCCGGTCCGGTTGGTGGCCACCAAGCCGCCTGTGAAGGGGGCCTCGTCGTCGACTACGGTCGACTTGCTGAAGTTGGTCGACCCCAAGCTGGATGAGGTCCATGGGATCTGGTTTTTCGAAAATAAGAATCTCCGCTCGCAGCGCGAGTTTGCCGGGCGGATTCAGATTCCGTTCGATCTGCCCAAGGCGTATGTCTTGAAGATGAAGGTGGAACGTATAGAAGGTCCCGAGCAATTTGGGTTTGGGATTGTTGTGGATGGCTTTCAATCGATGGTGTCGATAGATGGTTCCGAGGGGAAAGTCACCGGGCTGAATCAACTCGATGGCAAGTCGCCTGCGGATAACAACGAAACAACCCGCATGGCCACCTACTTTGAGGATGGGAAGAAGTGTGACATTGAATGCCGCGTTGAGCCGGGCCAGGTTGCAGTCACGATTGACGGCAAGCCGGCGTTTGAATGGAAGGGCGATGCGGCGCGGTTGACGGTGGGGCCGGACTATGTTGTGCCGAAGAAGGATTGGTTGTTTTTGTCGGCGACGAATACGTGTTTTGAGATTAGTAGTTTGACCTTGGAGCCGATTGTGGCGCCGTAACGGTGCTGGACTAACCGTCGACGAAAACAAGAAAACCAGGTGAGCCGGGTGCCGTAAGGCCCCGGACCGTTTTGAGGGTGGATATTGGTATAATCTTGAGGCTGAGCTGACAAAATCTGGCCGGGCGAATTCGATTGAATTACAGAAGAGTTTTTAGCCACGGATTAACACAGATGAAACACGGATTAGATTTTTAGGCACAGCGAGCGGTAATCAATTTCTCTGTCTTATCCGTGTTTCATCCGTGTTAATCCGTGGCTAAAAAACTCTTCGTATTATTAAGGAACCCGAGTGGGGAACACAGAGTCGCATTGTCCGGGGCCTTACGGCACCCGGCTCACCTGGGTTCGGTTTTGTGCGAGGTTCGTGGTTTACATCTGCTCGATGGTTTGAATGCCGAGCAATTCCAGGCCGCGGCCGAGTACGCGGGCGGTCAGGTCGGCGAGTTGCAGGCGGCTGGTGCGGAGTTCGGGGGTTTCGGCTTTGAGCACGGCGCACTCGTCGTAGAACGAGCTGAAGGCGTTCGCGGTTTTGAACAGGTAATCGGTCAAATAGCTCGGTCGACAATCGGTGGCGGCAGCATATAATACTTCAGTGAACTGATTGAGTTGCACGGCCAAGGTTCTTTCCTTGGGGTGTCCTAATCGGATGCTGCCTGTCTGAGCTCGCAACGTCTCGCGTTCGATGTCTCCCTTCCGCAAGATTCCGCAGACTCGTGCATATGCATATTGCATATAGGTGGCCGTGTCGCCGTTTTTGGCGAGCATTTTTTGCAGGCTGTATTCGTAATCGCTTTCTCGGCTGTGCTTCAGGTCGGCGTACTTGATGCCGCCGATGCCAACGACTTCGGCGATCTTTTGCTGGGTCGCGGGATCGAGGCGGGCGCGATCTTCGCTCTTTGACAATTCTTCTGATTCGATGACTTTTAAAGCTTCAGCGACGGCTTCGTTGAGCAGAGATTCGAGGCCGACGATGTCGCCTTCGCGCGTCTTATAAGGTTTGCCGTCTGGGCCGCAGACGGTGCCGAAGTTGACGTGTTTGAATTCGATGTCGGTGTAGCCCCACAGCTTGGCCGTTTCGAACAACAGTTTGAAGTGGTCGCCCTGGCGCGTATCGACGACATAGAGCATGCCGTCGGCGTGCAGTTGTTCGCGGCGATATTTAATGGTCGCCAGATCAGTCGTGGCGTAAGTGAAGGCACCGTCGCTTTTGCGGACGATGAACGGCGCTTCGGTTCCGGGAATGAAGACGCACATGGCGCCTTCGCTCTCTTTTGCCAATCCCTTCGCCTGCAGGTCGGCGACGACGTCGGCCAGCATCGGCTGGTAAAAACTTTCGCCGAGGGCATAGTCGAATGTAATGTGCAGTCGATCATAAACGCCTTGAATGGCATTCAGGCAGGCGGGAACGAACTCGTTCCACAGGCGCTGATTCTCGGGGTCTCCGCCGTGGAGCTTGGCCGTTTCCAGGCGTGCCTTGACGGAGATTTCCGGATGCTGCATCGCGTAATGATTGAGTGCTGGATCGGTTTCGACGGAGATCAGCTTCTTGCGGCTGCTGCCGATTTGCTCGCGGATGGTTTCGAGTTCTTCGACGAGCTTTTTCTGTCGCTTCTGCTTTTGTTTGTCATCGCCAGGCAAGGAGGCTGCGGCGTCGATCTCTTCCAGTTTTGCGGCGAGCGCTTTGTCGAGCTTGGGCTGGAGGGCTCGCTGGTCGTAGTAGTCTGACAGGCGATGGACCAGCCGATAGAGGCGGGCGAGTTCCTGGACGGCATCCTCTTGAAACGCTGCCTGATTCAGGAAATGTTTATAGCCGTAGATGATCATGCCGAACTGGGTGCCCCAGTCGCCGATGTGGTTGTCGCTGAGGACCGTGTGGCCGACGAACTTGAGGATCTTGCAGATGGAATCACCGATGACCGTGCTGCGCAGGTGGCCGACGTGCATCGGTTTGGCGACGTTGGGGCCCGAGAAGTCGACGACGTAGGTCTTCGACTTCTCGACCGGTTCGACTCCTTCGCGGGGGTCGGCGGCGATGCGGTTGGTTTCGGCTTCCAGCCAGTCTTCTCGCAGTTTGAGGTTAATGAAGCCCGGCCCAGCGACGGTGGGCGTTTCGCACATGTCGGCGAGGTCGAGTTTGCCGATGATTTCGTTGGCGAGTTCGTGCGGCTTGCGCTTGAGCTGACCGTTCAAGGGCATCACGAAGTTGGCCTGGTAGTCGCCGAATTTCGCGTCCTGGACCGGGCGGATCATCTCCAGGTATTTTGCGGGCTCGTTGATGTAGGTGGCGAGGACCGGGGCAAATCGTCGGCGAAGTTCGGCCTGAATATTCATGGTGGTTTTTGACTGTGGCGTAGAATGAGGCTCTGACCCCGGATGGGGTCACAGAGAGTAGCCGGTGGTTGAGCGAAGCGACACCACCGGTTGCGGTTTCATATTGGAGTGTCGACCCTGGAGGGGTCGCAGAGCGCAATGGTGCGACCCCTTCAGGGTCGAATAACGATTACGCTTCGTAACCGGTGGTGTCGCTTCGCTCAACCACCGGCTACTCTCTTCAATCCCTCCGGGATAAATGCAATTCGTGATTCTGATTGGTAAATGCTAAGGGGCGCCCTTTGTCGAATTCTCGCTGAGGGACGGACAGGCAGGATGCCTATCCTACGACCCTTCGGGAACTAGTTCGTATTTGTGGGCGACGGGGACTCGCAGCTTGGCGATTTCGGCTTCGTCTTGTTCGATCAGGGGGTCGAACATGGGGATCTCTTTGGCGTTGTTGCCTTGTTCGTGCTTGCGGAAGCCGAAGAGATAGGTTTCGTTCTGTGGACGCCAGCGGTAGAAGAACAACTGGTTCTTGGCGACGATGGCCTGCCGGAGTTTTTCTACTTGAACGAACTCGGGAGCCGTCCGGGAATAGATCACGCGGCCTTCGCCCCATTCGGTGGCAGTGGCTTTCACGATTGGTTGGCCGTCGATCTTTAAGATGTAGGTTCCGGGAGCCAGGCCCGTGATCTTCAAGGTGCGTTGCCCGGTTTGAATCTTGGGGATTGGTCGCGCTGTTTCGGGTGGCGTTTCTTTTGGGAACCAGCGGCTTGGTCCAGGGGACTGCGGCAAGACCTCGTCAAGAGCTTCAAAGCTGAGTTTCGTCTTGTCCAATTCGACTCGAGTCAGCTTAGTACCAGCAGCCGCCAGACCTTGATCGGCCACATCGATTTCTACATTCCACGTGCGAAAGTTCCGTACGAGAAAGAATTCGATGATTTCAGCTGCGGCCCAATACCCATAACTTGTGAGATGGACTCCGTTGTCAGTGTAGGGTCGGCCGTGTGATTCTTTGCCATCACCCAGCATGTTGTAGAGATCAACGAACGGGTACGAACGTGACTGGGCCAGGTCCTTCAGCACTTGAGAATAGAGCTCCCGGTCGTGATTGGAACGATCGGGATTGGGGAGCGGTTTGCCGAGATTTTCCTGCTTCAGGGGGGAGAGGATGATGATGGTTGCTTGGGTTTCTTCCAGCAGATTGAGCAGCGTGTCGAGACCTTTTTCGAAGGCCGGCAAGCCTGCTTCGCCAGCTGATGATGCGGCTCCGCCGTAGCCCACGATAACCACTGTCGGCTGGGCTTCGAAGACGCGTTGTTTGAGTTGTTGATAGCCGTCGGCGACCGAGCCGAAGCCTGCACGGGACTCGCCGAAGACCGTGTCGGCACTCCAGCCGAGGTTGCGGAACTTGATTTGCCGGTCGGGATAGCGGCTGGTCAGGCGGGTTTCGAGGTAGTCATCCGCTTGAGCTCGTTCGATGAGCGTGTCGCCGAGGAAGACGACGCGGTCGCCATCCAGCAATTGAAACGGACCAGGGGGGCGTTCTTTCTTTTGGAAGACGATCGGGGCGGGGGCGGCCTTCGGCTTGGAACCGTTGCCCCAAGGGGCCGTCTTGCCGAATTCACCGATGACGAAGGCGGGCTTCCACGCTTTGTCGTCGGCGTCAATGGCGGCCCAGCCGGTTTGATATTTGGTGGACGTGATCCACTTGCCATCAGTCGAGGCCAGGATCGTGCGGTCCTTCTTGTCAGCTCCCTTATCGATGATCGTCACTCGGGCAGACATGCCGGCCTGGCCGTCGGAATTCTCGGCCATGACGCCGATGACGTTCTTGCCCTTCACCAGGCGGGACTTGAGGTCGTAGCGGTCGAGTTCCTGCCAGTTCAGGCCGGCACCGATTCGATCGCCGTTGATCGAGACCGTGTACTTATTATCGGCGGTGATTTCGACTTCGCCCGATTGCGGGTTCTCGACTTCGAAGCTGACGCGGAAATAGACGGTCATCGCGGGCTTCGTGAGGGGCTCTTGCTCGGGGGACCAGATCCATTGGGGTTCGGCAGCGAACAAGGGTGACGCGGCCCAGCCCCAGACCAGAATCCAACTCCAGATCATTCGCGAACGGACATCAAGACTCATGGAAATTACCCTGCAGCAAAATACGGAAATCGCAAGCCCCATGGTAAAGGGTGAGGTGTGAAGGGTGAAGGGTGAAAGAGTGTGTGCGGGGTGTGGGGGTGATTGTGTCGTCCGAATGTGATTGGTTCTAATTTCACCCTTCACATTTCACACCTCACCCTTCTCTTCACCCTTTATCCTTCTCTCTTCACACTTCCGAACGCACAGACGGCATAGGTTCGAGAGAAAAAGTTCCACAGCCACGGGGGTGGCGTATCCAGCTTGGCAACGGCTGCAGAGAGCTCAGGGTCGCGTAGAAAGAGCTGGTTGATGACTGCCGGGTTCGCGCCGGTGAAGAAGTTGTGCTTGTCGATCGCGTTTTTGAGGACTGGCCAGAGTGGTGCTTCGGGGGTCTGCAGCAATTCCGGGCAGGTCATTGTCGAGACGACTTCGAAGATGAGCCAGGCGGTGCCTCCCGGTTTCGTCAGTTCCAATAGCAGTCGCAAATGTCGCAGGCGGACGGCCGACATGACTTCCAGAAACTGAGGATGTTGCGG
>JAQGHS010000836.1 GCA_028291605.1 Planctomycetaceae bacterium
TTTTCTGCGAGCAATCGCTTGCCAATTACTGCTTGAAGACTTCAAAATCAACCTGCACCCAGGGCAATTGATTTCGCAGCTTCGCCGCCCCCTCCAGCGTCACAGCAGACGTCGTCAGGTGCACGTATTCCAGGCTCTTGCACTGCTTCAACGTCGCCAATCCAGCGTCGCTGACTGCAGTCCCGCCGAGGTACAGAAACCGCAGCTTTTGTAGTTTCGCCAGATGCTCCAATCCGGTGTCACTTACACCAGTCCCGAAAAGATTCAGGTAGACGAGGTTCGAGCACGTCCCCACCGCAGGCAGGCTCGCATCCGTGATCCGCGATTGTGAAACGTCCAGAACTCGCAAGCCGGTCTGCTGGTCGAGTTGCTGTAGACCCTGATCGGTGAGCCCCCCCTTCTCGACCGTCAGACCGAACTCGGGCAGCTTCAATAATTCGCCACGGATCTGCGTCAGGTGTTCGTCGACCTGCGGATCCTCTTTAAATTCGACTTTCCAATAGTCCTTATAAACGACTTTGTCACGCAAACTGAACCCGCTCATGAAGACGACATCAGCCGCCGTTTGTCGAACCGCTTGTACTGCGACCTGCTGAGTTCGCTGCTGCCACCAGCCGTTGCCGATGCCACCCACAGCGAGGATGACGAGCGCCGCCAGGATGGCCTGCTGCATTGTCGTCAGCGTCAGAACTCGACGAATCGTGTCCGCGTCAGTGGTGCGTGAGCTCTCCCACTGGCATTTCAGTCCCAGCGCCTGCGCCAGCGAGTTCCCCAGCGGTTGCAGGATCTTTCGCGCGGTCTGCTCGTCGGGTTCCCAATCATCGGATGCGATCAGTGGCACGTCGCGGTCGGCCAGGATCAGATCGAGACGCGATCCGTACTCGACCTTTGACACGGTGCGACTGTGTTCGCTTCCGGTATACTCCCGCCTGATCGTCCCCGACAGGACCACACCGCGGATGTCATCGAACGATCGCTCCTGAAGATCGCTTCCCAAACGATACAGGACCTGCCGGTTGCGCCAGTCGAATTCGACAACTCGTTCTTGAAATTGGTTCCAGGCAATGAAACCCAGACTGCAAGCCCCCAGGAGGCTGGAAATCGCCAAGGCTCCGGGCCACCACAGCACATTTCGCCCGAGCATCGAATCCAGAAATCCATACACTGGCCAGCCGCCGATACCACCACCCACCAATGCTCCGAAGACGGCGGCGACAACGAATACTCCCATCGGTGCTTGGGCCGTAACGAATTGGACGCGCTCACCGGGAATCCAGTCGGCCACCTTAGTAAACATCGTCTTTTCGTTGAGGGCCGCAATATTGACCTCGGCGGCCAGTTGTTGATTCACCGGCGGCAGTTGCCGGACACCCTGGCTTTCTGCACGGCGCTCCAGATCGGGCACGTCCGAGATCGGCAGGATCACATCTTCTTCGCCTGAGTCCAGATCCTCTTCTGGTTCATCGTCATCCTCGGCATCGAATTCGTCGTCCTCGTCATCAACCGGACTTGGTTCAACATCGGCGACGACCAATCGCAGCGCGAGTTGCCACATCGCGCGGCTGGGTGCATCCTCGCGGACGATGTAGCCGCGCGCGGCCAGGATTCTGCCAATCGCCTGCAGCAGCTCACAGGCATCAATCCGGCGATTTTGACCCCGGAGCGTAAAATCGGCGTCCCAATGACGATGTTTGTCTTCGCGAGAGCGATAGCGCATCGACAGTGAGTAGGGAAGCACGCCACGGCCCTCTTTCCCGGCCGCAAGCGTCACCAGATTAATTTGAGCAAACGCGAGCTCGACAGATCGCCGGCCCCAGATCAGATAGCCGCGACGGTGGGCGGTGAAGAACTGTTCGTTGGCGTCGAAGCAGATTTCATCCCAGAAGCCGATTGACTGCCCCAGCACTCGACCACAGATCCACAACAACGAGATTCCCAGGCAGGCCATCCCACCCAACAGCAGATCTCCGAAGAGATCGCGTGGCCCGGGGGCGTTGATTTGCTTCCACGCCAGGTGCCAGACGCCATTTTCTCCGGAGGTCCAGAGGATGAACGCCAGGAGCACGAAGGGAACAGCCAGCCTGACCCAGCGCCAGGGAGCAGGCCCGAGCCAACTGAGCCTGAGCAGAGTCCCGGGGGTATCGTCGGTAATCCGCAGGCCACCTGATAGTGGTGCGGACGCGGTTGGAGAATCGAGGTCTGGATTGGGCATGGGTTTCAATCAGTTCTGGTTCTTGGAGCCCCTACTGAATGAAAGTCGTTGATCGCTCCGCGATCGAAACGCGAGCGTCGTGCGACGTTGACAGTGCGCTCGACGTTTTAATCTAGCTTGAAAGTTGATACTCCGACCGCGTTTCGTTCGCGGAGCGAACAACGACTTTCATCCATTCCGAATCGCTGCGTGAATTCCGTCCCAGAACGCCAGTCTCGCGGTCAGTGCGGCCACCGCGGCAGTTGTAGCGGCTTGCCAGTTCGCGGCTGAGTCTCCGCAGAGATTCGTCATGAGCTGCGCAGCCAGTGGACCGTGTTCCTCACCGTCGAGTTCCACGTGACGCTGGAGATAGAACTGAAAGTCGCTCAGGCTGCCGTCCACGTTCTGATTGAGTTCATCCACAATGCATTGAAAAACTCCCGGCAGTAGATCTTCTCGCCCGAACGTGAATGCCGAGGCAATCTCGCAGACATTTCCGCCATCGATTGTCTGAAACGTGTGATTCACGAATTGCTGAATCGGACTCGCCACTTCCGCTGACTGCATTGCACTGGAGACACCAGCCCTTGCTCGCAACAATTGTACGAAACGTTCAATCTGGGCGGTCGACGCTCCGAAACGAGTCATCGATCGCAGGTACAGATCGAAGTGGCTACAAAATCCTTCCGCACCGTCTGAGTCGGTTTCTTCGCCCAGGACGATCTCGTTGATCAACCGGGCGCCTGACGCGTGAGCTGTGGGTATCCACGGCACTGTGACACAGGACAACCGCTGCTGCAGGGCCTTCAGCAGCGACATGAAATCCCAGACGGCGAAAACGTGATATTGCATGAACGTTCGCAGCGCGGCGGGACTTTTCAGGTCGCCGTACAGGGGATGAGCCAGCAACGCTTCACGAAGCGGCTGAATTTCGGTACGCAGCTGGTCCAAATTCACGACGTTGACATTCCTTGCATCAAGTTCAGTCGATGAAACGCGCTATTATAGATCGCCGCGTCCAATCTGTCATTCACCCGCCCGCCGAGCCTATCACCGATTGCCCCGGACCTTCTATGATAGGCGGGCGCGTAATCGCGAAATCCAATGTGTAAGTGAGTGAAACGGGTTTGAGGGTTGGCATGGCCTGGTTGCAGTTGCGGAATATCAGTTTCAGTTATGGTGGCGCGAACATCCTGGAGGACATCAGCCTGCAGATTACGCCCGGCGAACGCATCGGCCTGATGGGTCGCAACGGTGCCGGTAAGTCGACTTTGATGAAGCTGATTCATGGCGAGCTGAAACCCGACGCCGGCGAGATCGAGCGGGGTCCCAATCTGCGGATCGCACGGCTAGCTCAGGAAGTTCCCGCTGGCGAAGAACATACCGTGTTCGATGAAGTCGCCGACGGGCTGGGCGAACAAGGGCGGCTAGTCGCTCGCATCCACGCGCTGACCCAGCACCTGCAACACGGGGGCCCTGCCGACCAACACGCCGAGCTGGATCGATTGCAGCACTCGCTCGATTCGGAGACTGGCTGGAAGATCCAGCATCAGATTGAAACCGTGATCGAGAGGATGGGTCTGAATCCCGAAGCGCGGTTTGAAAGCCTCTCGTCGGGAATGAAGCGCCGCGTGTTGCTCGCCCGAGCACTGGCCGGAAACCCCGAAGTCCTGCTGCTCGACGAACCGACGAACCATCTCGACGTGGAATCGATCACCTGGCTGGAAGATTTTCTGCTTCGCGAGCCGATCACGCTGGTCTTCATCACCCACGATCGGATGTTCCTGCAGCGTCTGGCGACGCGTATCGTCGAAGTCGAACGAGCCCGGCTGTTTGATTGGACTTGCGATTACGCGACGTTTCTCGCTCGCAAGACCGCGGCCCTCGAAGCCGAGGCTCAGCAGGAGGCCTTGTTCGACAAGAAGCTGGCGGAAGAGGAAGTCTGGATTCGCAAGGGGATCAAAGCCCGCAACGTTCGCAACCAGGGGCGCGTGCGAGCCCTCGAAAAGCTACGTGAGGAACGCCGGGCGCGGAAAACGCAAACTGGCAATGTCAACCTGACACTACAGACCGCCGAGCGGTCCGGAAATCTGGTGATCGACGCGCGCGAAATCAATCATGATTTCGGCGGTCGTCCGATCCTGCGCGATGTCAATGTGACCATCTTTCGCGGCGACAAAGTCGGCATTCTGGGGCCCAATGGTGCCGGTAAGACGACTCTCCTGAGAATCCTGCTGGGCGAGTTGAATCCCGACTCAGGCACCGTGCGGATTGGCACTAATTTACAAGTGGCTTATTTTGATCAATTGCGGGCGGTCCTCGACGAAAGCAAGACGGCCATAGAAAACGTGGGTGATGGCAGCGACACCGTCACAATTAATGGCATGCCAAGGCATATTCTGGGTTATCTGCAAGACTTCCTCTTCTCCGGTGAGCGAGCCCGCAGCCTGGTGCGGTACTTGTCGGGGGGTGAGCGCAATCGTCTGCTGCTCGCCAAGTTGTTTACTAAGCCGTCGAACATCCTCGTACTCGACGAACCGACCAACGATCTCGATGCTGAAACGTTGGAGTTGCTCGAAGAACTGCTGATGGAATATCCCGGAACGTTATTGATCGTCAGCCATGATCGTGCGTTCCTGAATAACGTTGTGACAAGTACGCTGGTGTTTGAGGGCGAGGGTCAAGTTAAGGATTATGCGGGCGGCTACGATGACTGGCAGCGGCAAAAACAAGCCGCCGTCGCACAGATCCAGGCGGCGACGGTCAAGGTGGAACCAGCACGTTCAAAAACCGAGCGAGTTAAGAAGCTAAGCTTCAAAGATCAGCGCGAGCTGGAGACCCTGCCGCAGCTCATCGAGGAACTGGAAACTGAGCAGGCTGAGTTGCATCAAAAGATGGCTGATCCAGGGTTCTATCAACAAGGTGGCGCAGAGATTGCCCGGCTGACGAATGACCTCGAAGTTATTCATCAGCGATTGCAGACGGCGTATGCCCGGTGGGAAGAGTTGGAGTCGTAGAGTGAAAGTCGTTGTTCGCTCCGCGAACGAAACGCGGTCGGAGTTTCGACCCTCAATCTAGATTGAAACGTCGAGCGCACAATTAATGTCGCACGACGCTCGCGTTTCGATCGCGGAGCGATCAACGACTTTCAAGGCGTTACGGACTCACGCGAAGAGTTCCAGCAGCGGCTCTCCGTCGCTGACCTTGAAGCTGAAGCCGTCTGGGCCGAAGCGGGTGTCGGTTGGGACTCCCAGGGAATGAAATAGCGTGGCACCGAAGTTTTCGGGCGAGA
>JAQGHS010000843.1 GCA_028291605.1 Planctomycetaceae bacterium
CGCGAAAGCCGGTGTGGGGCATGGCCTGGAAGGAATATCTTTCAGAAAATGCCAATGTGGCGACCCAACTTGCGAAGGATTGGCTCAGCGCGGGCGATGTCTCATCTGCAGGTCAGATTCCTACGTCGACAGGGGCCGTGTTACGGGACGGACTGACAAAAGTCGCCGCGTTCCGCGATGAACACGGCGGTCTTCATCAATGTTCCGCGGTGTGCCCCCATCTCGGTTGCATCGTGCATTGGAACGATGCCGAGAAGGTCTGGGATTGCCCCTGTCACGGATCTCGCTTCGATGCCTTGGGCGGTGTGATCAATGGTCCCGCCAATAAGGCGCTCGAGCCGAAAGCGGAAATTCCAGTTACGGCATGATGAAACCCCCCAGGCATCGCGTCAGCAAGACATTATATTGACGCAAGAACGAAATTAACCTGCGCAAGCTTGAGATTTCACCCACGCAAGATTGAGACTCCGGACGATGAATTCCAATAACAGCACCAAGCCCAAATGGCAGAGTGCGCTGATTGTTTTGACCGGGTTGGTGGTCGCGGTGGCCTTGGTCACGGGATTGCAGTGGGGCAGCCCCGTGTTGATTCCGATCGCGATCGCGGGCCTCCTCACATTGCTGCTGAGCCCGGTGGTTCAGCGGCTGAATGGGTGCGGCGTCCATCACGTGATCTCCGTGTTATTGACAGTAGCCACTGCCGGATTATTGATGCTAGCGCTGAGTTGGATCATGACCATCCAAGTGACTCGTATGCTGGCCGAATTGCCGAAAAATACGGAAACGATTAAGTCCAAAATTCGATCGCTGCGGCAAGTCGGCTCGGCACCGGCGGCCAAGCAATTTGGCGAGATGATCACTGAAATCGGTGCCGAACTGAAACCTCAGACCACGCACCAAAATCCTGCCACCGACGATTCTGCCGGACTCAACAACAGTCAGCCGCAATCGCCGTCCGCGGCCCATGACCACGCCCATCGGGAAACCAATGCGACACTCTGGGGCTGGGTGACGGAACATCTCGGCTCGGCAGCTGAAGGCATCGGCGCGTTTGCATTCGGCGGCGTGCTGCAGATGTTCTTTCTACTTGAACAGAGAGAAATCCGAGACCGCCTGGTGTTGCTCGCCGGCCGAGCGCGTCTTTCAGTGACCAGCAACGCCTTGGATGAAATCAGCGATCGGATCACACGCTATCTGGGAATGGTCGCCATCGTAAATGGCGGGTTTGCCCTGCTTCTATCCGGCATGCTCTACCTATGCGGCATGCCCTACGCCATGCTGTGGGGGTTCGTCGCCGGCGCCTTGCGATTTATCCCATATATTGGTCCCTGGGTGGGAGCCTTATTTCCCATCACCATGAGCGTGGCACTCTCGCACGGCTGGTGGCAACCTGTGGCCGTGTTGGGCTGCGTGATTGTCCTGGAACTCGTCACCAATAACGCCATCGAACCGTTACTATTTGGTCGGACCACTGGAGTTTCGCCGACGGCGTTACTGATCTCAGCCGCGTTTTGGCTCTATCTCTGGGGTCCGCTGGGGCTGGTCCTGTCCATCCCCTTCGCCGTTTGCCTGGTGGTCATTGGCAAGACGATTCCCGAACTCCATTTCCTGGCCGTGATGCTGAGCGATGAGCCGGCACTAACAGCCGACGCCAGCTTCTATCAGCGGTTGATGCTCCGTGATCCCGAGGCCGCGATCGCCATCGCCGCGACCCATGTGCAGCAACCTGCATCCCGGAATGTGTACGACGAATTGCTGATCCCTACCTTGAATCGGGCGAAACGCGACCTCCACAGGCGGCGGCTCTCGAATGAAGATTACCAGTCGATCGTCGAGTCGATGCGCGAGTCATTGCCGAAAATCCACGAACTTATTCCGCGTGCCAAGTCTCCTGCTGTCTCTCAGAATTCCGGGGCGGGCAACAGCCCAGGGACAATTATCGGGTGTTCCACCGGTGAGGGTGCTGATGGCGTGGCACTCGAGATGCTGCGCAGTACGCTCAGTGATACTCCAGGTCCAATGCGGATCGTTAGCGCGCATAAAACGGACTCCGCATTCGTGGCGGGTATTGTCCAGGATCGTCCAGCCTTGATCTGTATTGCCTCCATTCCCCCCGGCGGACTGGTCACAGCACGAGGACTCTGCAAGCGTCTGAGGGCGGCATTACCTGACGTCCCGATTGTGATTGGTCGCTGGGGACAACAACGCCAAAATCAGAATGAACGTGAACAGTTGATGCTAGCGGGAGCCTCCGCAGTGACCACCACTCAGGCCGAAACCTGCAATGTACTGTACGCCACATTAGCCCCCACAACCGCCGACTGAAAGGACTCGAGATTCTTCGGCAATATTGCTGGAGCCGTTCCTCAATGCTACCTTTCAATCCCATCCATCAAAGCCGCTCGGTGCACCTGAATGACGAGCAGTCGTTTCCAAATTAGCCGCAAGCGCTATTAGATCGCCGATCGAAGAAAACAAGCAAGCCACCTCGGACAAGTCGGTTAAGGATGGATGACCACTTTGATGCAGCCGTCTTGCTTGTCCCGAAATGTCTTGTAAGCCGCAGGCGCCTCATCCAACTTTACCCGGTGTGTAATCACGAATGACGGATCAATCTCCCCGGCCTCGATCTTTTTTAACAACGGTTTCATATAGCGCTGCATGTGCGTCTGACCGCTCTTCAAAGTCAGACCTTTGTTCATGAATGCGCCAAATGGAATCTTATCGGGGAAGCCAACATAAGCTCCAGGGACGGAGATCGTGCCCGCCTTGCGGCAACACATGATTGCCTCGCGAAGCACATGGGCGCGATCAGTTGTCAGCATGACAGTCGACTTGACCTTATCCAGCACCGCGTCGAAGGAACCCGTGGCATGGGCTTCGCATCCGACGGCATCAATGCAGCGATCGGGGCCGCGTCCGCCTGTCATCTCTTGCAGTCTGTCATAAACATTGTCTTTGTCAAAGTTGATTGTCTCAGCTTTGCCATGCTTTTCAGCGAGTTGCAGACGCTCTGGGACGCGGTCAATCGCGATAACACGGCCAGCACCTAGCATCCAGGCGCTCCGAATAGCGAACTGTGCCACGGGTCCGCATCCCCAGACTGCGACGGTGTCGCCATCTTCGATCCCACAGTTCTGCGCGGCCATGTAGCCGGTGGGAAAGATGTCCGACAGAAAGAGGACCTTCTCGTCAGGCAACGCGGATTGAATCTTCAATGGCCCCACATCGGCGAACGGTACTCTCAGATACTCTGCCTGGCCACCTGAGAAACCTCCAAACATATGCGAGAAGCCAAATAGACCGGCTGGGGAATGACCCATCGCCTTGCGGGCGACCTCTGCGTTTGGATTCGATGTATCGCAGCATGAGAAAAGTTTCTTCTTACAGAAAAAACAACTACCACACGAAATTGTGAAAGGCACCACCACGCGGTCGCCTTGCTTGAGTTTTTTCACGTCGCGACCCACCTCGACCACGATGCCCATGGGCTCGTGGCCGAGGATGTCGCCAGCTTCCATCGTCGGCATAAAGCCATCGAAGAGGTGCAGATCAGATCCGCAAATTCCACTGGCCGTAATTTTGATAATCGCGTCAGTCGAATTTTCGATTTTTGGATCGGGAACCGTGTCGACCCGAACATCCCCCGTACCGTGCCAGCAAAGCGCTTTCATCGTGCGGATCCTAGATAGCTTTAAAGGGTACGTCAGGATTAATTACATGGAGGTCGTCGCAAACGCCGGATCTCTGCTCGTGGCACCGAACCGGCGCATAATGGCACGGGCTTCATCGCAGCGACTCGACGCCGTCACTGTGACCACAGCGCGGCCGGACGCGACTTCCCCTTCGTAATACTTTGCATCCTCGTCGGAAACGCCCCAACCTGTTAAGGCTCCGATGACGCCGACAACTGCCGCGCCACCAGCAGCATTGGAGGCGAGCACCCCTAATGTTCCAGCAAACAGGGCAGGCCCGATAACCGGAATTACGCCGGCAAGGACTCCAGCACCGATCAAGGCTCCAATACCCGCGCCGGCGACGGCCCCTACCGCAGCCCCCTCGCCGGCATCTTCGGCCTCGGCTTTGGCTTTTTTAGACGTGGTTGTGGTGCCGGCAGTATTCTTGCTGACGACCCCGATTTCATTCGAGGTAAATCCAGCATCGTAGAGGGCAGAAATCGCCGCGTCCGCGTCCTGCCGACTTGGAAAGACTCCGACAACGGTAGTGCATGTGACTGATGACATAACTGTGCTCCTTGACTACGTGAGTTCGGACATGATTGAGCGAGAAGTTCGACAGACTGAGCTGCCGGTTCAATATCTGCGCATTCCGCAAATTCTGGGCCAGCCCCATTCAGACTCGTTGTCTGGTCTGAACAAACCTTTTGAGGGCATGGCCACCGGGGGGGTAATTACCGCGATTGAGCAGCACCGACTGTGTTCTCAGTCCCCTCACGCAGCATAAGACTCAAAAAGCCTGATTCATCATCGACCAGGATGTCTGTCGACAGCGCATCGCGTAGCGGCGCAGACTTCAAAGGCCTCACGTTGCGGGGAACTGCAGACATTAGTCTCGTTGATGGACCTATTGACCGAGGCGCTGCGCAGCATCGCGCCAGGCCATTTCTTCGGCTTGGGGGTCAATCATGCTGAATCGCAGGCTTAAAAGCATATTTCCGGCGACAATTCGACCGAAATCTCGGTCACACAACCAACATGCTCGCGGATAACGGGTCTTTACTTGCTGCTGATATTTCTCGACAGCTGCTTCAGAAAGATCCGGCAGTTCCTTGTCGAGATTGGTTAGTATAGTCTTTAGAATCACGGCGGTTCTCCCGTTGAGACGTCAGAATCGGTGGTCTTCAACACGCCACTAAAGATCGATGATAATGTGCAACTGCAGTGCCGTATTACGACGTCTGAAACTGCCCGCACCAGAATTCACGCGCCTGCTTGTTGCTGTGTGACTTCGACTGACTCGATAATCTGTCGGATGATCTCGTCCGGATTTGTATCTTGCTCAAGGGCTTCTTCCTCAGGTCGCAAGGTTTCAATTCCGGCTTTCTCGCACAGGAGCCGAAGCAATCTCAGCTGTTCCGTATTTTCCTGCTCGGCGAGAAGATTGATCTGGAGATCCAGATGGTTGCGACGTTCACTGACGCGAGCTTGGCGGTTTTCGCTCATAAGAATAATGGGAGTAGCGAATGCGGCCTGGAACGATAGAACTAAATTCAAGAGGACAAACGGGTACGGATCCCATTTGATCCACCAGCCCGCAAAGTTCAGTGTCATCCAGCTGAGCAATAGGACGCTCTGCACGATAAGGAATGTCCAACTGCCGACCCATTTTGCCACGAGATCCGCGATCCGCTCGCCGGTGCTCCGACCGTTTACCGACGCAGCTTCCATTTTGGCGATCGTTTGGACGTTTCGTTCGGTAATGCTCTGGAGTTTCGAATGAGATGCCATGACTTATTCCTTGCGATTCGGATTGGGCTGAAACGAGTGTTCTGCCGGCGGCCTCACATCCGCTTTCAGAATTGTCCGCATCTGCTCGAGCGCATATTGGTTCTGCTGCTCGTCGTTCGAGGCGACACGATCCGCCGGCACGATTAGATAGAAGTCGCGCATGTACGCGTCATTGGCAGTGAACAACACACACACATTCGTTGCCATTCCTGCCAGCACGACCGTCTTGGTACCCAAATATTCCAGCAGAGTGTCGAGGGTCGTCGAAAAGAACCCGGAGTGCTTTGGCTTCAGAACGAAGTAATCGTCTTCAGTTGGCCTCAAAAGTTCAGCAATTGGCTTCCCGCGGACGTCATCTTGCAGACAGTGTGTGACCTGCGCATTGAAATCAGATCTCCAACGTCCGAAGTTGTCATTGACGTAGATAACCGGAACCTTTGCCCGCATGGCTTTTTGCCTGAGGCTGACAATTTGGTGAGCCATCGGAAGGGCGTGACGAAACAGGCGATCGGCATCGGGAAATTCGAGATCATTGATAACATCGATGAGCAGTAATGCGACATCGGATTTGTCCGGTGCGTTTCCATGCAAATCTGCATTTATGTCTGACATTTCGCACGCGTGTTGTTGATTGGTCGCTCGGACTGGAATTGATCGCACGGTAAGCAAAACGCGCGCCATTGCGAACGAGTTAGAGCTACTGGTAGCGGGACCGCGCCTCTGTCGCCAGTCTAGCTGCGGCACGACATTTGCCAGATGCTCGTCCGATTAGCCTCAATAACCGACACCCACCACACCGACGAAAGTTTCGAATGTTCGCTACACCCGCAGCGGTCGTCTCATCGTTACTCCGCGGCTTGCTTTCGGTTGCCATCATTGTTGGGGCGATTTGGTTAATCGCGTCATGGTATCGAAGCCTGCCCCAGCTTGTCTCAGTTTCTGAGACGAGGACATCCCCAACCAAGCCGATCGATTCCAAGTCTTTATCCCCGGCGCAACGTGAAGCAAACAAGTGGCATCGGCGAAGCCCCGCCGAACGGATAGCCGCGTGGCGACCAGGTTTTGATCGCGAATCAGCCATGCTACTAGGTGGAGTCGCATTAACGGCGTTGAGCATAGGCGGACGCTATTTGAATTGGCTTTTGTTGTTCGGGAGCAAGTCGCAGCCGGTACCCGAACTTGAACCAGGAATTGAATCGCGCATCCACAGACCCGATGGCTCTGTGATTCACATGGAAGTGCGAGGGCCAGAGACTGCACCCACAGTGATCCTGACCCACGGCTGGAGCATGAACAGCGACGAGTGGGCCTATTTGCAATCAACCTGGGGCGATCAATTCCGCGTGGTGACTTGGGACCTTCCCGGTCTTGGAAACTCGACCTCTCCCGCGAATCACGATTTCAGTCTCGAAAAGATGGCACGAGACTTGAATGCGGTCATTGAAGCCAGCGGCCCCTGGCCCGTCATTCTCGTCGGCCATAGTATCGGCGGGATGATCATCTTGACGCTGTCTAAGCTCTTCCCAAACCTTTTAGGAAGCCGGGTCTCGCACCTCGTTCTGGTCCATACGACCTACATCAATCCGCTCCGCACAATGAAATTCAGCAGCCTTTACTCGGCGCTACAAAAACCGCTCGTCGAACCACTACTGTATCTTCAAATCTGGTTGTCACCTATTGTCTGGGCGATGAACTGGCTCAGCTTTTGGAACGGATCCATTCACAGGTCAGTGGCTCGCTCAGGCTTTGGCGGCAATGAAAGCTGGTCCCAACTCGATTTTGTTGCCCGGTTTTATCCGCTCTGCTCGCCAGCGGTCCTCGCACGCGGAGCATTGGGAATGCTTAAGTACGATGCGCGCGATGTACTGCGGACTATTCGGATCCCAGTTTTAGTCGTTGGCGCGGAGCAAGATCCCGTTACCACCGTTCACGCCAGTCTGCGAATCGAAGCTGAGACGGCCGGCACAATTAAGGTATTAAGCCGGACAAAGCACTATGGCTTAATCGAATGTAATCCCGACTTTGCTCGCGACACGGCCGAGTTTTGTTCCCGGCTGCCTGCCGGCAGATGATCATCCTACGGTCAACCACCACGCCTGAGAAACCAACACCGCAGCCCGTTCCTAAGTGATGATGAGACAGTTATGGCCCTTCCCTTCGCGCAAGTTTACGATCGGCTTGGGGGATGGGCCGAAGCTCATTCGCTTCGGGTGGAAAATTCAGTCTTGGCCGCTGGCAAGGCTGGGCAATTCGACGGGATCACGATCACGATAAACTCATTTTATGCCCCGGACGAGCGAACATACTATCTGGTACACGCTCTCGGAAGCAATGTAGGATGGTCTTTGAATAAGTCCGGAGTTCAAGGGATGTTCGATGAACTCCGAGAGGCAAAGGTCGAGAAAAATAGTAAACGTCTCGAAGTCGCGATCAATCGGTACAGAGCATTCGAGGACGAGTCGTCAGCCTTCGCCGTTTCGATATTGGACGACCTGGGTGCTCGTGAACTAATCAGTTCTTACACGAATTTCATGCGTGCCGACTTGGAGGCCCTGACTGTTTTCCATCGTTGTGGTCAAGCGCCTGTTTGGCGAGACTTCTTCAGCCAGTGGAATACTGAAGTGAGTCTCGGCTGGAAGAAGGTGCTCCCCTTCCAAGCCAAGCCCGTGCCTCCATTCCTTCCACTTCGCATCCGGCCGCAAGAGATTTTACAACAGCAGCCTGAGCCTTGATCCTCGGCTAGAATGCATTTTGTCCAGTCGTGCCGTCACGCATCTGCTGTTACCCGACGCGGAATCCTCAATCGGCATTTCTTGACGGTAAATCAATCATGTTGGCCGGTCGTCGGACAGTTGACCGACCCCCAAGCCTACGCTAGCAGGGGCTCGCGCACTGACTCTACGCACAAGTACGAATGCTAATCGACTCGCCTCGGAACGGATGTCTGCTTCGAATTCCTCGGCTCCTACTTTTTCAATGCTTGTGCGACAGCTTCGGGGGAGCTCCCCGCGGTCTTCACAGCATCTTTTAACAGTTGAGGTGTCACACCGAATTTGCCGCTCCAGTATGCGACTTCATAGTCTTCGCTGGTATTTACTTTCGAGCGGTCAGGCTCTCCACGTTTGCTCTTGTCGTCGGTCATGACAGTTCTCGGAAAAATGAAGGTCGAATCAGCAATATTCCGGCGCCCCACAGTTGCGTGGAACCACGGTACCGCGAGACACACTGGCACTTCCTATGCCACTTCGTCAGTCGGATGCCGTCGCCTGAGGTGGAACGATGTAGTGTTCGTCGGAATTGGCATAAAAGCTGCGAAGTAGTTATCCATCAATTCGGCACCTACCACCTACCGCAATTATTCAATTTAGGGAGGCATCCAATGTCACTCGATGGCTTGAACGATCTATTTATTGATGAACTTCGCGATGTCCTCAGTGCTGAGAGGCAACTGGTGAAGGCACTGCCGAAGATGGCTAAGGCCGCGACTTTGCCGCAACTCCAAAAAGGGTTCGAAAAGCACTTAGGGCAAACGGAAACTCATGTGACTCGGCTGGTACAAGTTTTTGAATCCATTGGCGCGACAGCCCGTGCAAAAACCTGCGAGGCAATGAAGGGCCTCGTGGAGGAAGGAGCAGAAATCATCGACGAGGATGCCGACTCGGATGTCAAAGACGCTGCGTTGATTGCCGCAGCCCAAAAAGTCGAGCATTACGAGATTGCCACCTACGGTACGCTCGCCACATGGGCAAAGCTCCTCGGCCATACCAAGGCACTGAAGCTTCTCCTGGAGACCCTCGAGGAAGAAAAAGCGACGGACGAGGAGTTAACGGAGTTAGCCAAGACTACTGTAAATGAGTCAGCCGTTAATTCGAAATAGTACAGCTCGAGCTCCGAGCAGATACTCGACCGAAAATCGCACGTTCCGCAGGCAAATGGTTTGTTATTCAGCAGACATGTCAAAACACGAGTCTAGCGAGGGGCGTTTCGATGAAGCAGGATGGAGCTGACACGACTGGACGACTTATCTCGGTCACGCGTGGCACGCTGTCGGGATTGCTCGCGACAATTCCTATGACTCTGGTCATGGAGGGACTCCGACGCAACCTGCCCGTTCATGAACGGTATCCTCTTCCGCCTCGACTTATCATGGCGAGTGTGACTGCCCAAACGGGAGCTCGGGTATATCTGACGAATGAGCAAGAAGAGGAGTTAGCTTGGTGTGCGCATTATCTGTTCGGGGCATTGATGGGAGCAGTGTATGGTGCAATTACACCTAGAACAGCTTCGCACCCTTTCGCTCGTGGCGCCCTGTTCGGCTGCTGCGTTTGGGCTGCGAGCTATCAAGGTTGGCTGCCTGCGCTAGGAATTCTCCCCGCTGCCACCCACCATCCTACCAGGCGAGTGCTTTTGATGATCGCGGCCCATGTGATATGGGGCGTCACGCTCACGGAGATTGACAAGTTTCTTTCAAAGATAGTCATTGAGAATGGAAAACCAGGCGTTGCTGACCGAGAACACGAACCACAAGCGGACGCAGTTGAAAGCGTCGCATTAACGGTCGTCTCGGTTTAAGTGTTATCGGTCACTGCTTTACGAACGCCGAGACAACAAGTTCCGATCTAGCACCACCTGCCGTCGCAGTGATTGCAACGCCGGGCATCTCTGTGTCAATTTAGCGATGCGCAGACAGTTTTCGGAGCCATTTTCCAGTCGTTGCAAGGCAGTTCGTGCAAGAGTTCCGCCTGAACAACGCTTGAGGCGTTTGAAGTTAACCAATTGCGTCGAACATGCAGACGAGGCGATGCGGCTATTGGCGGTCGTGGATTCGAGGGAACGTCTTCGCTAGGACTCACCGAACAATTGCCGGAAGAGCCGTCGTTGCAGAGCCGGTAACATATCGAGGTCTGCAATTAAAAAATGGTTCTGGTCTAAGTCGGTCAGCAGGCGGCCGTTGTAACCAAAGTGCTTCACCGCACGCGGCGTGTTGTGAACCACGAAGTCGACTCGGCCGTCGTCTGTTTCGGCTGAACAATTTACGAAGCCATTGTCTTCACGCAGTGAGAGGAGACCTTGGACTTGGCGGAGTAAATACCGGCGATTCAGCGAGCGACGGATCAAGTCCTGCGTTGCGACCGGCCAACCTTCCAGTTTGCGGATCATCCCCAGTTCGCGGTCGTGTCTGTCGGCGTCTCCGTAACGGATACTCAAATAGGCTTCAGAGTGCGTCGCCGGAAACGCACGGATTGTATAGACGCCGGCAAACTCGTGGCCGTCAATTTCCAGGCTCAGAATTTCATGGGCCCCCAGAAAGAAGCGAGCCTCGTTTTCGCAAAGCCACCGGACTTCCCAATCGAGTTTGGTGGCGTCAGTGGAAGTCCTCTCTGATGCTTCCTCAAGCATACTCGCCGACTCTGCCTCGTCGACCACGGTAGTGGATAGTGATGGTAACCCTTCATGGGCGGCACCAAATTGCAGTCTCGTCAGATGCGCATACACGCCGCTCGTTGCCAATAATTCCTGATGGGATCCTTGCTCTACCAGCTTCCCTTGATCGAGTACCAGCAACCGATCGACATTTTCCAATGTCGACAGCCGATGGGCAATGGCCAGTGTTGTGCGTCCGCGCGAGAACCGTTCGACCGCCTGCTGGATCAGGCGTTCGGATTCGGTATCGATGCTGCTGGTGGCTTCATCGAGGATTAGGATTTTGGGATCGTACAGAATTGCGCGGGCGATCGATACGCGTTGACGTTCGCCTCCAGATAAACCTGTACCGCCCTCGCCCAGCAGCGTTTCATAACTGAAGGGCATACGGAGAATAAAATCGTGAGCACTCGCCGCTTTCGCGCTGGTGATGATGGTCTCAGGCAATGCATCCGGATCACCGTAGGCAATGTTGGAGGCCACCGTTCCTTCGAATAGAAATGGTTCCTGCAGCACCATGCCGACATGCCGCCGCAGTTGAGTAGTGTTGATTCGCCGGACGTCGATGCCGTCGATGTTAATTTGGCCCGAATCGACATCGTATAAGCGACTGACTAAGCAGACGAGGGTCGATTTTCCCGACCCGCTACGACCAACAATGCCAATTGATTCCCCCTGCCGAATTTCAAAAGTGAGGTCTTCCAATGCTGGCTTCTGGTCGTCGTAGGAAAAGCTGACATGATCGAATTTGATGTGTCCCTGCAACTGCTCCGTCGATTGCGGGTTGACAGGCTCTTCTACTGATACCGGCGTGTCTAAGAGTTCAAAGATGCGGTGACTGGCGGCCAAGAAGCTGCTGATCCAAGTTGCGCCCTCGGAGATGGTAGTCAGCGGAGCATAAAACATCGAGAGATAGGCGAGGAATGCCATCAGTGAGCCGAGCGTCATGTCATGCATCAGTACGTCTCGCCCCCCCACATACCAAACGATCAGGCCACCCAAGCCGAACAGGAAGCCAATCAACGACGAAAATGTCGCGTTGGCGAGATCGAGGCCGAGGCGGCTTTCGCGCAGACGTTCGCTCGTAGTGCTGAAACGCGATTGTTCGCGCGGTTCTTGAGTGAACGACTTAACTACACGGATTCCGGATAGCAGACTGGTCAAAGCCGTGGCCTGATGTCCAACGGCGTCCCAGTACTGATGATGCCGTGCATACAAATAGCGACAGTAGAACCAACTGGCAATCAATACCAGCGGCATCGGCAACAGCGTCAGCAGAGCCAGCTTCGCGTTCAACACGAACAACATAATGCCGATGGCGAATAACTGCAGCAACTGCAGGAAAAAGCCCCCTGAAATCTGATACATAAATGTGTGCATCGCCTCAGTGTCGTAGGACACGCGACTCATCAGCATGCCGACTTGATTGCGATCGTGGTACGACACAGACAGACGCTGCAGCTTATCAACCATTTGCATCCGCAGATCGGCCGTCAGGCGGGTACCGATATCACTGGAGAGTTTGGATTTCCAGACTGCCAAAACCGCCGCGACTAGCCTGATCAAGGCGAGGCAGCCGACAATGGTCACCAGCGTGATCAGCAGTTGAGGCATGGGCGAACTAGGCTCCTTGCCCGCGAGAATGTTATCGACGAGAATTTTTTGTAACCACGGCGGAGCAAGTTCAATCGCGACGGAAACGATCGATAGAATTGCGATCACCGCGGCCTTGGCTCTGAAGGGACGCAGCAGCTGGAACACTCGACCTAGCGTCTGCAGAAGGCGCAGCGAGCGCTTCGCTCGGGAATCGGGTTTCGTTGTGTCCGGGGTAGGTGACTTGTTATCACCGTCATCCTCATTGGGCTCGACATGGAATTCCCCAAAGCGCCGTAATTGCTCCAACTTATGAGCGACATCGCGAAACTGCGGCGTCAGGCGATTTGAGAAGCGGAGTAAATCGATCCACACTCCATTGTGGCAGACTTGCAGATACCCGGAACCGATCTCGGTCTGGACGCGACAGCCGTCGATGTGCTCGAAGAGAAATGTCCGCACGGTCCGAGCGCGTACACCGCGTAACGCATCACCGCGTACGGCAACCGCGCACTCGCGCTCGGTGACCAACAACCATTGGTCGGCAGTATGTCCGACTTCATCTAAATCAGTCTTGGTGGCGAGTAAAAGTGAATGTCCTTGAAGATGTGAAGTCCCGATTAAATTGATGATCTCGGATGGTATTTCGGCATCCATGGGGCTCTCACTTTGTTGGCGAACATGTCGGTGTTCTCCCAGACCGCCGGGTCACACAAACATACGGTTTGTTCGAGCGTTCTAGCAAACTCCGCGCCGGCGCAGAAAGTCATCGTCCTGTTCCGCAGTCGTGTTATCGATTCGGTAGAGAGGGCGACTTCGCTTCGGAATGACCGAGCTGGAGGGTGCGGGATGGGAAGTTTGTGAACGTGGATGTGTCCATTGCCTAGCTTTGCTAAATGGAAAGTCACTGGGGCTCCAGTGAGTGAGTGGAAAGTCGAGCGATTTAGCAACGAGAATTAGGGCTGCCGGCCAGGGGCAGATAGCCGAGTATTGATGCGAGCTGGATCATGCTGGCCACTGCAATCGTGACGGCAATGATTTTGCCCGCCTCTCAGTGCGGCGCCCTTTAAGGCAGAGGCCTGCTGTGCCCATTGACGAGGCAAGGGGCACCGAGATGAATTCCGAGATCAGTCGCTAGACCCATCACGTGAGTCGTTCACACTGCCAGTCCGGTCGTTCAGGCAACAGCAGCATTCTGCAAGCCCATGGCGAAAGCTAGTAATGACAACAATAAAACCGGTGGCCGGTCCGCAGCCAGCGTGACGCCAGATCGTCCCAAGCGGCCCGCATTGCCTGCTGGGTCGACGCCGATAAGAATGAGAGCGACCCAGGTCGGCGGTATCGCCCGCCTCGGTTTTTTCCCTCAATTCGTTCTCGCCTGGGTGGAAATGACAGAGAGAGCGAATCTACGATGAAACTGGAAACCAGGGCGGTACATTCCGCCGCGATTCCGTATTGCGGTGCCTCAAGTCCCATACGCGTCGCGGTGCCGCACACGTGCGTAACAAACTGCTGGCAAGTGAGAAAGGCGAACGTTGCCTCCCCCAGCGGCTGCGGTCAGCTACGAGCCAGCTTGGTACGTGGCGAATGAGTAGATTATATCGGCATCATATAGGTAGATTCCATACGCGAGAGAGACGCAATTCTAATGTCAAAATTACCTATGGCCGCAGTTGAGAGAAGTGCTATCCGGTTGTTTGCTCCATAATAGTTTGGTCCAAACGAGGATAATGACGGGATATCGACTCCTTGGTATTGTTCAAAGGTTCGACTGCGATTGGCATAAGTTCTGCAATTGGAGCGACGCAATGTTGCGTGGGTTCGTTACATGCACTTCCTGCTGACACGGCTATTGAGAGGTCCCCATGTTACCCCTGTTTCAAGGATATGCGTTTCGTGGAGCTGTCGCTGTCTCCGTTTGTCTAGTTATCGCGGTCGTTGGCATAGTCGGCGCTCAACAGCCGGAGGCGAAGGCACCCAAACGGCAGCCGGCAAAACTTGGAGACAGCTCGGCACCGGCCAGCACCAAACAAGGGAGCCCGAAAGACGCAATTCAAGAGGCTCAACTAACCCACAAGACTGCGGCGAAACGACCTGAGCAGCAACACTCTGAACATGACAAATCGCCGAGAATAAAAGCTGACAATGCACCACCGTCGTCGCGGGCGTTGGAAACACAGCCGGATAAAGGGGCAATTAACGGCTTTGACTTTTATCGCGATCCGCTGGATGCCAGCGAACCCAAGCAGACGTTCGAAGCGACGATGGCTGCCGATATTAACGCTAAGCCTGACATCATGAAAAAACAGCATGCACTGCTGGAGCGTAGATATCTACTGGAACCAAAACACGATCCCAAACACACCATGACGCGCGGCAAACCGATTCCCATCGGCCCCACCGCTCGTCTCGCCAAAGACCTGACCTGGAATCGTTTGTCTGAGCTATCCGCAACTGAGATCAAAGCGGCGGACGCTTTTCCATACCCGGCATTGCCGCATCCGAAACAGTCTACGGGAGGTCAGGTATTTCCGCAGATGCAGATAGAAATGTTTCCTCGCCTAAGTCGATTTGACGTGGATTTCGATATTCCAGAGGCCTTTCTTCCAGAGTTTCCTCCAGCGATCTTTTTGAGAAATCGGCCTGAATTGGGCGATGTTTCACGGGGGGAAGTTGTCTCCATTAATAACTATTATCGACTCTTCAAAGATATTTTGACCCCAGTCCAACTCGACGGTTTACGGATGTTGCTGACGCCATTGCCCCAGGAAGAGTTCAATCCGACAGACGATCGCAAGTCGCCAGAGCCCAGCCTTGGAGTAACTTGCCTCGATTGCCACATCAACGGACATACCACCGGGCAATTTCACCTCACTCCAGATGTCCGCCCGCAGCAAACACGCTTTCGTCTCGACACTGTCAGTCTACGAGGCGTAGCTCAACAGCAGATTCACGGATCGAAACGCAGTCTCCGGTCTGTCGAAGACTTTACGGAGTTCGAACAACGAACGGCCTATTTCAATGGTGATCCGATCCACGCCATGAAGAAGGGATTTATGGTTCTCGACCGAATCCAAGTTTCTCACATGGCACAGATGCAGAACATGTTTGACTTTCCGCCTGCGCCAAAGTTGGATGCCGAAGGACGCTTGATCACCGACAAAGCTACGGAAAGTGAACTCCGCGGCGAGAAGCTGTTTAACGGCAAGGCCCGTTGTGCAACCTGCCATCCTGCCCCGCTCTTTCTCGATAACCGGATGCACGACCTGCGTGTCGAGAGATTCACTGGCGAAGCGCCGGTTGGAGAAATTAAGTCGTTCACTCTTCGTGGCATTAAGGAAAGCCCGCCTTACATGCATGACGGCCGTTGCCTGACTCTTGAGGATACGGTCGAATTTTTCAATCTCGTTCTGCAGCTGCGATTGACTGCGGATGAGAAGAGCGACCTCGTTTCCTATCTTCATCAGCTTTAGACTTATGGATCTTATGATGAATGGCTAGCGTTAAGGCGCATTTTCGCCGTATGTCCTGACGCTGGCCACCTTGACACATCGTCAGCGTGCAGAACAAGTCTAGTCGCTCATTATTTATCGAGCAGTTCTAGCTGGTCGATATCCAACGCATATGGCGCCGGTTCGCCAAGTCGGGCAGACAGCCGATTGACTTCCTTCTTCAGGTCGATCATGCGGCTTTCACGTCCGACGGCTACTGCATTGAAGCGAGTCAACTCATCCAGATGCGCACTTAACGATTCTTCCGTTCGCTTGTTTTCCGTCAGATCACGCATGATCTTCAAGTATCCACGCAGCGCGCCAGATTTATCCTGCAGTGGCATGACGGAACCGGAACCATAAAACGTCGAGCCATCTTTTCTGGCGTGCCAGCGTTCATTCCCGGCATAGCCTTCGTCTCGCGCCGTGTGCATTTCGTACTCGGCATCCCCTTTGGCGCGATCTTCCGGGGTGAATAGGATATCTGCGAGTCTCCCGAGAATCTCGTGCTCGTTATAGCCGAACATGGTCTCGGCACCCGCATTCCAGCTGTCAACATGGCGTTCCGGGTCCATCGTGAAAATTGCATAATCCTTGGCGCTCTCAATGATAATTCGCAGTCGCTCTTCGGATTGCCGCAATGCTTCCACCGCTCGATTCCGCTCGGTCACATTCACCAGGGTGAGTACCACACCAGCAATCTGATCTTCTAACGTGCGATACGGCTGCAGTCGGGCAAGGAACGAGCCATTGTCGACGCGGACCTCACGTTCGATTGGGACGAGAGTTCGCAGGACCTTCTCGGCATCCGGGATGAGATCGCCATATTCGAGTCGATGTTTCAAATGCGCCAGCGGGCGGCCGATATCCCCGGGGATCATATTGAAGATACCGACCGCACTGGGCGTGAATCGTGTGATCGCCAGCGCGCGATCCAGGAAGACTGTCGCGATCGATGTCGAAGCCATCAAGTTTTGAAGGTCGGAATTAGCGTGGGCCAATTCATCCATATTCCCCTTCATTTCCTGATTCACTGTGGTCAGCTCTTCGTTGATCGACTGCAGCTCTTCGCGACCTGTTTCGAGCTCTTCGGTTGCGGAACGCAATTCCTCGTTCATCGCCTGCAACTCTTCGTTGCTGGCCTTTAATTCCTCAGTCGACGATTCGTACTGCTCGACCGTGTCCCGCAAGTGGGACTTCACCTGTTCCAACTCGCGTTCCAGATGCCGGATGACGGGCTCTGAGTGTGCTGGTGGCACCATCTCAGCCGCATCCGAGCCGGCTGATTTGTCGACGCTCTCGAACACTACGAGAGAATAGCCGGCCGCGATGTCATCGGCGGGTGTCACCCGGCACCGGACCTCAACGATGTGGCCTTCAATCTCGACAGTCGTGGCCACCGTGTCGGCCGATGCTTTGGACTGCCCGGCCCGGAAGAAAGCGGCCCGCAGTTCGACCCGCAAGCTCTGATCAACCACGCGCAGCAGATTATAGGTTAGCTCGCCGCTGGGAAATTTCAGGAATTTATTGGCATGTTCCGACAGATGCACAATTTCCTGCTCGCTATTCACGATCACTGACGGAGGGGCATAGAGTTCGATCAGTTTGAAATGCAGCCCCGCCAGCGAAGCACGGTCGAGATTGCTGCCGAGCCGTCCCTGAAAGGGGATGGCCGCATCCTGCATAAACTGTTTGCCGTGCGTTACCGGGACAGTGTGAGTTCGTTCGTGTTCCTCAAGAGACCGCAACAGTGAACTGGGCCCGGAGGGAATGGGCAACCCGATCCGCGGAGCAGCTTGATGCTGGTAGATGCGATGCTTCTTATCGATCGGATGAAACAGCGGGCTGCCATCATCCACCGCTTCCGACGAACCCAGCAGCAGCTTTCCGTCGCGATTGAGCGCGAAGTGAAACATCTCCAAGACCCGCTTTTGCGCGTCGCGATTCAGATAAATCAGCAAGTTGCGGCACGAGATCAGATCCATGCGAGAAAACGGGGAGTCTTTCAGCAAATCGTGCGAGGCGAACAAGACCATTTCGCGGAGCTCGCGACGCACACGGTAACCCCGATGGTCCTTGACAAAAAACCGCCGCAGCCTGTCTTCGCTGACATCGGCCGAGATGACATGGGGGTAATGCCCGGCACGGGCAATTTGAATCGCATCGTCATTCAGGTCACAGGCAAACACCTGGAGCGCCGGTGCGCCGTCGATGCCACGAGCATACTCCAGCAACAGCATGGCCATCGAGTACGCTTCCTCTCCCGTAGCACAGGCGGGGACCCACACCCGGACCGAGTCGTTGGCGTTCTTATCTTTGAATAGGTCGGGAATGTATTGCTGGATGGCGTCAAACGCGTCTCGATCGCGAAAGAAATTCGTCACGGAAATGAGCAGGTCCTGCAACAGCGCTCCGGCTTCACCGGGATGCGTGCGGAGATGCTCGAGATAGGCGGGAAGGCTATCCAGACCATTCACTTGCAGACGGCGGGCGATGCGGCGGAGAATCGTAGCCCGCTTGTAATACGAAAAGTCGCGTCCCGTCCGCGTGCGTAAGAACGCCAGCACGTCCCGCAAGGTGGCCTCGCCGTCCGCCGCCGAAATTGGCCTTTGTGCGGGCGGAGGGCCGTCTTCAGGTGGCAGACACGACCGAACGTCAGCAGTAAAGTACGATAGCAAGCGGCCCGGGATCTGCGCGACCTCCAAGACCCAGTCGACCATTGTAGTCTCGATGGCCGCGCGAGGCATCCCGGAATACTCGGCCTGATCAGGGTCCTGGGAAATGGTGAGCCCGCCGCGTTCCTTAATCCGCTTGATGCCCAGAGCTCCATCACCATCGGCCCCGGACAACACAACCGCGGCCGCGTGCGGGCCATGAGTGTCCGCGAGCGAGCGGAAAAACAAATCCACTGCGACTCTTTTGCCTCGCTCAATTTCGATATCGACGAGTTTCAAATGGCTATCAACGGCTACCAGGTACTTGCCCGGAGGAATGACGTAAACATGGTTCGGATGAACCTTCTGCCCATCTTGCGCCTGAACGACCTTCATCGCGGTGGAACGGCTCAGCAACTCGGCCATCGTCGACTCGTGCGTCGGTAAAAGATGCAAGATGACGACGAACACCATGCCACTCTCGGCCGGCATCGCTTTGAAAAACTCGATCAGGGCTTGGATGCTACCCGCGGAGCCTCCCAGCCCGACCATCGGGGTCATCTGGTAGCCTCGCGTGGGGACAATATTATCGATCTCGTCCGGCCATGTTGCCTCCACAAAGTCCGGCGAAATGGGCGGCAGGCCGTCAAGTCTGGGCGGCGGAGCGGGCTCTGTAGGATCAGTAAAGGAACTCATGAGCTAACCGATCATTGCGGGTTCTCGCAAAATTCAGTTAGCCACTATACTCGCTCGAACTGCCACATGCTATTGCGTCTGAGTTCAATGGAGCAAAGTGTGGCTCCAAGTGCCATCCGCAGCAATTTCAAATGTAGCGCGGGAGTAGATCAGTTAAGCCGACTTCGATCGATAGTAGCCGATTTCGGTCGTTATACTGATATAGGATCCAGTTCACAGATTATTTGGAGAGGAATTTCCGCAGACTCGGAGGAAGGTAACTGGTAGAGGATGCCCGGAATAAGTAGTAAGCGAAGCGGGCTAATGCCGACGAGCTTTACCCGAAGGCTCATCCGAGAAGACACTTCTCGTCGCTCGGCGAACTCGGTCCCAGGAAAAATGAAACAAGCCGGATAAGAAGCCGTCCAGCCAGCGAGCTTCTTATCCGGCACGAAACTGAACTGTCAGCGCGTCTATCGCGAATTCTTATGACTTTGACGTCCGGCAGCTGCGTGTTGTTCAGACGTCCCGCCACGAGTCCGCCGCTCGCCCCCTTGGTCTTCGTCCTGGCCCGAGTCATCGCTGTTGGAATCGCCGGAGCGACCTGACCTGCGGGATGATGCGCCACTCATTGCGGCGTCGTCATCATCTTCATTGCCTTCGTCGTCGGATTGGGATTGCCGGCTGCCAGAACGGGCGCCGCCGCGCTGCCCGTCGCCATCGCCGCCGCTTCGGCCACCCTGGCGAGATTGCCCACGACTGCTGCCCCCGCGTCCCTGCTGGCTGGTCTCGTTCTCATCGTCGTCACTTTCGTCATCGTTAGATTGACCTTCTTGGCCACTCGATCTGCCGGCGCTCCGCTGTCTATTTCCATCGCCGCTGCTACCGCTTCGGCCACTCTGGCGCGTCTGGCCACGACTGCTGCCACTGCGTTCCTGCTGGCTGGTTTCATCCTCATTTTCATCGTCGTCGTTTTCGTCATAGTCAGATTGACCTTGCCGGCCACCTGCTCGGCTGCTGCCTCGCTGTCCATTTCCATCGCCACTGCTACCGCTACGGCCGCTCTGCCGGGATTGGCCACGCGCGCCGCCGCGCCCTTGGCTGGCCTCGTTCTCATTGTCCTCGTCTTGGTCATCCTGATTCGACTGAGTACGTTGCGAATGGCCGTGCGCAGCTTGCGAATGGTTCCGTGCCATATTGCCGTGTTGCTCGGCGTCTTCAGTATTGCCGTCATTATGGTGTTTCGCGGCTTGACGATGATGGTGCGCCGCAGTTTCATGATAAAACGCCGCCTGCGAGTGACCTCGTGCTTGTCCCCCTTTCCGACCAGCTTCCGCAGCCTCTTCAGACGTAAATTCGTGAGCATTACCGCTTTGATGAGCGGCAACGCCCCCTCGGCTGGCAATTTCCCGCTGTTGGTCAGGGTCCATCCCCGCGAAATCTCGTTGACTCTTGGCCATAGCCTTCTCCTTCGATCTAGCGCCCCAAAAAGAGAAAACCTCCTCGACACGAGGAAGTCACATGCGCAATTGATAATCGCGCGCCCAGAAGAGCTGGGTTAGTGGAACAACTAGATCGCAACTTCCGTTCCGAGTGTTCGAGTGAGCGGACCCAGATTTAGTTCGCTCACCGGATCAATCGGTCGCTTCCCGAAACACATTGCAGCTCAAACGTTATTGTCATGGGGCCGGTGCGCGAGCCGAATTAGCTCAACAATCAATTATTGGTTTCGCAAGATACCGCTCAACGCGACGGGGTATAGGTTGAAAGTCCGGCAGCCAAAATGACTGCGAAGCGACCGAATCGTTGAGTGCCTCCTCATGAACTGGGAAGCGCGAGCAAGGTGGCGCTCCTGCCGATATATATCGTCTGCGTCTGGAGCACAGGTCGGTGCCTGAGGTATATCGGCCTCAAGGGGCAGGCGATTCAGGTCGCCGTGCCCGACTGATGTTGTGATGAGTGTATGCAGCACTTTATCCGAACCACTATTCATGATAGTGCTGCCGGCTTCGACTCCGAGGGCAAGCTGGCCTCGCAAGAATGCAGGCACCGCGGGCAACGCAGTTGTACTCGGAGCCCATTTTTCGGCGACCGCGTATTATGAGTGTTGAGTTCGGTCCCGTCGACCGGGCATTTACAGAGCTTCCCGCTCTCATACACCTGCTTCAGCTGTTCTCTTTCAAAAACAGTCCACGTTCGAAACGTCGGACGCAGTGGATCATCGCTCGCCGAAAGCGTCCATTTGTTGCATCCATCGCTGCAGATCGCAAATAAAGTATAGCCGTCGATGATTGGCATATAGCGATATCGGATTTCCTCATTGCAAGCATCGCATCTTATTAACTGCTTGCTCCAATAGCTCTCGATCAATCGACACTTGAACGCATTGTTATTGGGGATGATTCTCTCCGATCTCTCTCGTACCACGACACTGGAATCGTACCGTAGTTGCAGGGACCGCAAGAGGGGTTTGCATTCACGATGTTTTTCAGGAGCGCAACAACTGAAACGAAACTTACCTAATCAAGTTCTGGACCGCGGATGATCTTTGCCGGCCGATTTCTCGGGGCGATCTAGTTAGCTCTAGCGACTTCGATGTCGCTCCTGAGAGTCGCGACGTTGGGGACGTCTCGAGCAGCACACTCAGCCTTTTGTTTCAAAAAGTAATTCGGAACTCGGCCATACAACCCGACGTTGCCGCTGTCGACCGTTACTTTCAGTTTATGCAGTTCACGATACCCGATGTTTCTGAGAGCCAAGGTGACTTCCTGAGCAACAATCGCATCACGGTCAGCTCCGCGGACGTGTTCGCCTGACTTCCCAACTTGTTGGTCCATTTGACTTCTCCTCGGATCATTGGAATAACGAACGAAGTATTACGGAACCGGTCTGTCGGCGCCCCATGCGCTCACCAGACGAATTTCCAGCTACCAAATCAGATGCAATCGATTGTCAAATCGGGAATGACAGGAACAGAATCGACGGAAGCAAGAATTCCGGCCCGATAGAGACAGGCCTAGGCGAGAGGCGCCCGATGGAGTCCTGTCCGACAGCCGGCCGATTCGATGTACCCACAGCAACAGACGATTGGAGCGGCGCGACGCAATCTAACCAGCCCGGGATTGCGGTCGACTCCGCTGAGAGTAATATGCACAAACCGATGGCGATCTTCCATCAGGGAATCCGCCATTTTGTCTAAACCATTCATTTCCTCATGTTCGCGACCGGTCAGAAGTTTAAAATGCGAACGTGGATGGTGGTCCGCCGGACCGCCAATCGATTGCAGGACTGAAGCGCTGTAGATCCGCTTCGCTGCTACCAATCGCGCGGAGAGATTGATGAGCGACCAAGCGGACGACCAGGAAAAGTCCGGGCGGCACGCTGATTGCCAAAGCGACTCCACAGAGCTGACGCAGCACTTAGCTGTGGGCGATTTTGCCCCCTCTTCGGTCTTGATCAATCAGCATTTCGAAGTGGTCAATCTCCTTGGCCCTCTCGCCATTTACCTCGAATTCCCTCCCCCTGAAGTCAGGTTGAATCTGCTGGCGATCACTCGTCCGGGTCTAGGGCCGCGAATTCGAACTGCGGTTCATATCGCTCGAAAAACCCCTGGCCTCACGGTCGATCTCGACGCCAATTTCAAGTGGCTCGGAGTCGAAATCCGCTGTACGATCAAAGCGAAGGCAGTATTCGAGCCGCGTGTCGGCGAGTGGTTGTTCTTGGTTGCGTTTCAACACGCCAGCTCACTTGAAGATGCTGCTGGGTCAGCTACTCCAGAGCGCATTTCTTCGCATGCTCCATTTGCGGGAATGCTGGAACACGATCTGCCTGCGGCCGGTCGGGAC
>JAQGHS010000872.1 GCA_028291605.1 Planctomycetaceae bacterium
CGGCATCGGCCCCGGCCACCCAGCGGAGTTGCACCGTCAGACTCAGCAGAATGCCGACGTAACTGACGATGAAGATCTCCGCCCCCAGCGACTCCATGCTGTTCCCGGGACGCTGGTAGCGATAGGCCTCACTCCACAGCAGCACCATCAGCGCCAGGGCAAACGCCAGCATCGCTGGTCCCAAAGCTGCCGGCTGGCGGACATAGAGATCGGCAGTTGGCGACGCCGCCCGCTCGATCCAGTTCGCGCTGACGACCAGCAGGCTGCCCAGTTGAACCAGCCACTGCTGCACGGAAAACGCTCGCACGCGTAGCAGTTGCCTGAGCTCCCACGTGGCTCGCAGAGCGATCAGCAACGCGAGAGCCATCAGCCCCCAGGCGACGCGACCGGTGTAGGCATCGAGGGTCAACAGTCCCGCCAGAGCCAGGGCCAGACAAGGACCAAGAATCATCCTCCAACGCAAAGCCAGCCTCGCAAATCTGTCTCAGGGATACGGCCGTAGGATAGGCATCCTGCCTGTCCGTTTATTTGTGGTGGACGGACAGGCAGGATGCCTATCCTACGTTGGGTTCTTCAATCCGCCAAACCGGCGATCTCGCGCCGCATAATCTTTCAGGGCCGCGATCAGATCGGGTCGTCGAAATTCGGGCCAGCACTTTTCTGTCACCCATAATTCGGCATAACTGATCTGCCACAGTAAGAAGTTACTGATCCGCATCTCGCCGGCCGTCCGAATCACCAGGTCCGGGTCGGGCATCCCCGCCGTATACAACCGGGATGAGATCGTCTCTTCGGTGATCTCAGCGGGGTTCAACGTCCCCGCGGCCACTTCCTGAGCAATCTGCTGCACGGCATCGGTCAATTCACTCCGACTGCCGTAATTGACCGCCAGGCACAGGCACATGCCTTGATTGTTCTGACTGACATCGAGCGTCTTCTGGACCTCGCGAAGTACGCCGGGAGTCAAACCTTCATGCCGGCCAATCATGGCGAAGCGGAGATCCTGCCGCATGATCTCCGAGCGTTCTTCGATCACGTATTGTTCCAGCAATCGCAGCAGAAAATCGAGCTCGCGCTTGGGCCGCTTCCAGTTCTCGCTGCTCAAGCAATATAAGGTGAGTTGTTCGACGCCCAGGCGAGCTGATTCTTCGACGATGGCCCGGACGCTCGCCACACCTCGACGATGCCCCTCCACGCGCGGCAAACCTCGCTGCTGAGCCCAGCGTCCGTTGCCATCCATGATGACAGCGATGTGACGCGGCAGACGATCCGCCTGTAAGCCCTCGGCAGCGAGCAGTTCCAAAGCCGTGGAAGACACCACGTAGCACATCCTCAATCAAGAATTTCCGAACTTCGACTTTGGGGCCAACGAGATCGTCAGCGGCCAGTCGTTCCGTGTGGTTCGTATTCTGGCGACTTTCGGCGCTGCAGCCAAGAGTCTGCCCGGGAGGATCGAGTGGGTAGCCCAGAGTTAAAACACAATCTCCAGGCGTTGATTCTCTTTCAGCGTCGCGGAATAAACACGAATCGTGTCCCGTACGCGGGCCGCGGCTCCGGGGACATAGATCACTACTTGATTGGCTTCGGCGATGACTTCGGACGTGCTGGGTGAGATCATCAGGCGGAATTTGTCGGTGCCGATGACGGAGCCGGTAATGTCCCCCTTGGGAATCTTCAGATTGCGTTTCTTGTACTTCACCTGAATCACGATCTTATAGTCTTCGCCTGGCTTGGGGTCCTCGGGGACGGTCCAGGCGGTAAAGCTCCCTTTATTGACCGCTTTGCCTCCCTCGGGCATTTTATAGCCACCAACATTTAGACCGACGCCGATCTCGTCCCCCTTACCATCGCCTTCACCCTTGCTCAAGCCGCCAATATCGTCCGGGATCCTTAATGAAGAGGGCCCGAGCGCGTTCGACACGGCGCTCGCGGCCAGCATCGTGTTCAAGTTATCGCTGGTCTGGCCTCCTGACGCGTCCACTTGGAACACAGTCGTATCATCCAATGACTCGAGCGCCGCATCTTCGCCTTGAACGGCCATCAGCGTATTGAGACCAAGATTGACGACTTCCTCATGAAAGACCACCAGAGACAGCATTAAGCCGGCCATTAGGTGCATGCAAACTGAGATGCCATAGCTGCGGAGCGCCGCTTTTCCCAACCAGCGCTCACGCAATTCTGCGTGCCATTCCAGTGGTACCGGAGTCTCGGCTTCGACAGGCGGAAGCGCGACCCCCACGTCGACGACTTCCTCGTCGGAGACGTGGCGAACGTCGCGATGATCCCCCAGATCGATAATTTCTTCGTCCGGGTCGATCTCCGGTTCTGTCTCGGAAACCGACTCGGCCTGAGATGGCGTTGCGAATTCCGCGGCGGCTACCGCGTGGATCGCGACTGCGGGTGGCTGGGTGGGCCGTGCAGCGGGTGGTCGAAACCAGGCGGGGGGCTCTTTTCCTGGCGGCGCAAGATCCTTAACCGTATCGACTTCCGACTCACTGGCGACTGCCTCCAAGGCCAGACTGTCCGTCGTCAGGGCCGGATCCGCCGTTGCGTGACCGGTAGCGGCATTGCGGGCACCCGCCTGAGCTTGCCGGGCGCGCCGCTTCAGCATCCAATCGGGAACCGCTACGTTCCCGGTCGCTGCTTGCGCGCTGCTGTCCTCTGGATCTTCCATTGTCTGCTGACCTTCCAGCGACCCACTCCGCGAACACGTCACGTGTTATCTAACCCAATTATCGCGTCCAAGTTCCGCAAATCGAGACCAAAAATCGCCCAGGCGTTGTATCTGGACCATTGAATTACGAAGAAGTGATCGACCAGATCAGCTTGTTGGAGGCGAAAGCCACCTTGAAGAGTATACGCAGAATTCGCGTGCCAGGGACATCAATTCGGCAAACTGGGCGTGAAATCGCCGGGCTGAAGTCGTGAGCGGAATGGCGCTAGCCACCGGTTCTGCATTGTGACGCCCATCAGTGAAGAACCGGCGGCTAGCGCCGTGCCGCTCACGAGACCCGCATCAAAGGGCCGACTCAGTAGGTCATCCCCGCGCGCAGAATCCACGAGTCCCCGATGCCAAAACCAGGTGTCGATCCCCGGAATTCGACATGACGGTCGGTGACATATCCCCCCTCGAAGAAGG
>JAQGHS010000879.1 GCA_028291605.1 Planctomycetaceae bacterium
GATCGAAACGCGTTCGCAGTACCCGCATGGAATGAAAGGGTAGCGTCAACGATAATTCAGGGTCGCTACTGCGACCGCGTTTCGATCGCGGAGCGATCAACGACTTTCATTGCCTCGCGAAGCGACAGGGTCTCACTATGGCATACGAATTGGTTATCACTCCTGTTGAACTTCCCTCCCGTCCCATCGAAGGCAACAAGGGATCATTCGGCCGCGCCTTGATCTTGGCCGGCAGTGTCGGGATGAGCGGTGCGGCGGCTCTATCCGGCATGGCCGCACTACGTGGCGGAGCCGGCCTGGTGACGGTCGCGGTCCCGGCACCCATCCAACCGATCGTGGCGGGCTTTGAGCCCTCCTATATGACCCTCGCGCTCCCGGCGACGGCCGACGGGCAATTCTCTCGGGCGGTGTTGCAGAACCTCGAAAAACTCGTTCCGAACGCCAGCGCCGTCGCCTGTGGTCCCGGTTGGGGGCAGTCGGATGAGCTGATAGAAATCCTCGGCTGGCTGATGCGAAACGTGCGGCAGCCGCTGGTGATTGATGCCGATGCGCTCAATCTGCTGGCGCGAACACCGGACATCCTCGGACAGGCAACTGGTCCCCGCATCTTGACGCCTCATCCCGGGGAATTCGCTCGACTGATCAATTCCGACGTGCCCACCGTCCAACGCCAGCGGATCGACCTGGCGGTGGAATTTGCCGCGAAGTATCGCGTCGTGGTCCTGTTGAAGGGGGCGGGGACAGTCATCACCGACGGCACGCGAGTCGCCGTTAACACCACGGGTAACAGCGGGATGGGAACCGGCGGCACAGGAGATGTCCTGACGGGGCTGATCACCGCCCTGCTCGGCCAGGGCTTGGATGCGTTTGCGGCAGCGCGACTGGGAGCCCACCTGCACGGTTTAGCTGGCGATCTGGCGGCCGCAGATCTCTCGCAACCGGGGCTGATTGCATCCGACCTGCCGCGGTACTTCGGCCCCGCCTGGCTGCAGATGTTGGCCAATCCGGAGTAAGTTGTAGAACGACTCTCCAGAGTCGTTCAGAGCCCGTAATCACCGACACCGCAAAGTATCGAGTCCCGCGAACTTCGCGCAACGCACGGCTGTCTGATTATTGCAAGTGTGAGAATTCCAGGACGCCATGAAGCTCGGCCTTGATGCGCCGGGCGAATGTCGCGAGGCTTCAACATCGGTAGTTGCGGGCCGCGGACGGTCCGGGAGACCGGTCCTACGGCGTCTTGTGACGGACTGGCGAGGCTTTCATCGTTCAGATAAACTCCGCTACCGCAGCCAGCAGTATCGAAAACGAGTACGAAATCTTGACGCATCCGGGCAAATGGCCTAACGTGATGTGCCTCAAGACGTAAGATCAACGGAGGGATGGCAGAGCGGCTGATTGCACCGGTCTTGAAAACCGGCCTGCCCGCAAGGGTAGCGGGGGTTCGAATCCCCCTCCCTCCGCTTGGCCAAGGGCCAAGAGAGCAGTAGAGGGGAGAAAGTCGAGAGTAGAACAATACAGTTCGGCTCAGCCTTTCTCCAATCTACTGCGGTCTACTCTCTACTCACTACTTTCTTCTCACGGTCGCCACTCTGATGGCGGCACATACGTGGGCATTCTCGGCTCTGGATCCGCATCTCGGTCGGAAGCGATTGCTGAGATTCCGAACCGCTTATTTGAGCGATAGTTGGGTTTCTCAACCCCCTGCTGGGGGCATTTTCTCAACACAAATCGGCACAAAATCTGCCATGTGATGGATCATCTCCCTTTGGCTTTGGGGTAGCGATTCTCATCGCCGGTCGAAGGGGCAAAGTCTAGAGAGTTTGCGCTCGCTCTCGTTCCAAGGCTCATTGACGGAGTAATCACATGAAATGGATACGTTCGTTTGTTCCGGCATCACTGTTTGCATTGGGAATTGCTTCAACAGCAGCATTGGGAATCGCGTTTGCTCAGGACCAGGACGAAAAACCGGCCCAGAACAAGAATAATGCGACGCAGAATCAGAAGAATGGGTCTGCTGCGAAGGATGCGTCGAAGAACGCGGCGGATCGGTCTGCAGCCGACAAGAATTCCGACGAAAAGACACCCGCGGAAAATCAGCGAGCGGCCGCTTTGGGAGCTCAATTCGAGGCGAAGGGTGATCAGGGAATCAGCGCGTCGACCGTCGATCAGAACGGTATGCTCGGACATGCCGGCCTGAAGCAAAACGACCGGATTATTAGTGCTGACGGCCGGAATTTTAGCAATTCCCGTCAGTTCGAAGCCTATCTGTGGGCTCAATCTGGCCGTACGGTTCCGGTCATCATTGAGCGTGGTGGGAAGCAATATACGATTCAAGCCCTGATTCCGCAGCATGGTACGAACAGCGGCTGGCTGGGTGTCTTCCTCGACGAGGGTGACCCCAATACCCCGGGTGCTCGCATTGCCCAGATTTACCCGAGTGGCCCGGCAGCTCGCTCAGGGCTGCATCTCGGCGATGTCATCAAGCAAATCGATGACCAGCAGATTGCCGGATCAGCCGATGCGGTCATGTTGATACGTGAATTCCAGCCTCAGGCCCAAGTCAATTTCACGATTGAACGTGGCAAGGAAGAGATGAAAATTCCGGTGACGATCGGCAGCCGCCGCGACTTCCAACAAAACTTCCAGGGTGGCCCGCAGAGCGCGCGCTATCAAAGCAGCTACCAGGGACAAGGCCAGGGGCAACAACAGGGTCAGCAAGCGCAGGGGCAAGACAACGAAGACTTTAATCAGTTCAACGGTGTTCCGCCGCATGCGATGCAGTTGGAGAGCGAACGCCGCAACTTTGAACAACACGAACGCATCGAAGACGAAATCCGTCAACTGCGAGAAGAAATCAAACAACTCCGAGCACTGCTCGAAAAGAAGTAAACCATTTCACACAAATAATTTGAGAGGAATTCACCATGAAATCGCTGCTGAAAACTCTGTTCGTGGCGTCTGCCTTGACGGTCGTTCTGCTGAGCGGCCCGGCAACGGCCAACGCCCAGCGTAGCCCCTATTGGCACAACCACTGGGGCTGGTATGACAACACCTACCGCCCGTACTACAACAACTATTACGGGAACGGCTACTATAACCGTCCGTATAACAACGGGTATTACAATGGGTACTATGGCAATGGCTATTATGGCCCGAACGTGTATGTGAATCCTGGTGCTGGTGTGCGTGTCGGACGGATGAATTTTGGCTGGTGGTAACCGTCGACCAATTGCACCTCATACGAGACCGGTGTCGCAAGAGCTTGACTGACTTGGTTTTGCTCATCCCGTCGCTCCTCACCTCTGTGATCTGTAACGGGATCGGCGACCGACTCTCGTGACCAGAGACCCGCACTAGACGCTCTGTTGGATCGGTTCTGCTCATCCCTCCGAGAAACAGAGCGTCTGGGGCGGCCTTTTGTATGTCCAGCGGTTGCTCGCTCGGCACTCAAAATGATTGATGATCCGCCATTGCGGCTATCGCCATGCTCGCCAGAGCGGGGGCTCGAAAGTCATTGCCCGCGTTCTGGCGAACGTGGCTATATGCTTATTTCCGGCTCAGCATTAGTGTCTGAATGAGACCACGGCCAGACGCTTGTCGAGTGCCGCTTGCAGGGTGTTGCGATATGCGTTCATGTCTTCAACCGTAGTGGCATCATCCATCTGCCGGAACTTAAAACCTTTCATCAAGAATGACAGCATCCAACCCAGTACCGGCAATACAACCGCTGACTGAAAGGTCCGTTTGGCCTTCTTCGGGGCGGCGTCGATCCGCTTGATTTCCTCGGGGATCTCCTGCAGGCTGAGGTAACCGATTTCCGGAAAGTCGGTGGAATCGTAGGGAATCGGAAGCGGTGGACCATTCGCGACGAGTTTCGATTGATAGGGATGGTCGCGCACGACGGCCACATCGTCCTCGCCGATGGAAGTCCCCAGATGCTCACACAGAATCTTGAGCACATAGCCGTACAAAGCGGCATTCTCTTCAGACGCCTCAATCTTGCCAGCAAAAATGTTACGGAGTGCCGTCTCGGAATTGGGGCAGTCACCCGCTTCGATCTCATCTTCGAAGAGTCCGTCATTGCCCTCCAATTCCTCGCCACTTTTCTGGATGACCTCGGCCAGCAGTTTTTCATCGCCCGAGCCGTAAATCGCCTTGAGACGATCGAGGTCCACGCCATAAAACATATGTTGGTAGCTCATGAAAGTCCTGTATGTGTGGGGTAGGCTTCCAGCGTGTTCGAATCAGAGCTCGCGCACAGGGATGGCACTAATAAATATCTCTCGCAACGTGTTATTGCAGATTATGAAGTGGATGCCATGAGGATTTGGTTAAGGTTCAAAGTAGATTGGCAGACGGAAGTTGAATGCCTCGGCACTACTTCATCGCCGCCCGCTTCTCCGCGACAAACTTCAGATGATGGTGGAGATGATTCGTCGGGTACAGCAGCAATTGATGTAACGTCATCAAACCTTTCTCGCTATGAACTCCCGTCCGTTGCCAACTCTCCACGGGCAACAAGGGTAGAATCCGCGCGAGCTGGTGGCGGGTCGCCGCGACGAGGTCCAATTCTTCCTGGACATCGCGCTGCTGATAGTTGAGCGATTCGAGATAGAGATCGCTATCAACCCCCATCAACAGCGGCCGTTGCAGGGCAATCGTCCGCTTGATGCGGTCGGCGAAGAACTGTTCGCAGTCGGCAATGTGGCAGACGACCTCCAGCGTGCTCCATTTGCCGGCGATAGGACGTGCCAGCAACTGGTCCGCAGTCATGCCCGCGACTGCCGCGACCAGATCGTCAATGCCTCTCTCGTAGGCGGTGATCAGTTCGTCTGGTGTCGGCGATTGATCGCCGCTTTGAGTCGTACCGGCGAGTGGCGTGGATGTCATATTGGGTCTCCCTGGATGATTCGTGTTGAGTCCGCGAAGTAATTGTAGTCAAATCTGGGAATAGGCGTCTCTGTTCGTCCAACTGCTGCCAGACTCAGGGTACTCGTCCATTCATAAAATTCTGCCGCTAGACTGCGATTGTCTGAATGACATTTATTCCGATTCCTATTCGTGTCGCTTCCCCAGAAGCTGCGAGAGCCGCCGAGAGCGCCGAGAAAAAGGCGTTTCAGGTCGAAGATCAACTGCGAGTACTGTCTGCTCGATTCGAGCATCTGACTCTGGTGACTCAAACGCTCTGGGAACTTCTGGCGCAGCACGGCAATCTGACTCAAGAGCAGATGTTCGACAAAATGCAGGAGATCGATCTCCGCGACGGCGAGGCCAATTGCAAGATTGGGAAGCCGACATTTCTCTGCAATAACTGTGGCCATCGAGTCAGCGCGACTTTTGAGGTCTGCATCTACTGCGGAGCCCCGCCGGACCTCGCGCCGCAGTCGTAAGACCTTCGATTGGGATCGCGGCCGCCCAGGTGAGCGATAGGCGTCACCATTGACCGAGGCGGTTGGGGATTCCATACTCACTCATTGATGCGTTGGGATGGTCATTGCACAGACTCCGCGCTGAAAAAACTTTTCCCGCTGACTGCTTCCAGATACGAATGGGACACCGATGCTGCTGCAAGAATTAAATTGGAATGAAGTCGACAAGTTGTCACGCGATCTCCCGGTGCTCGTGCCGGTGGCGGCGCTCGAACAACACGGGGGGCACCTGCCCGTGTTTACCGACAGCATGTTGCTGGGCGAAGTCGTGCGGCGCGTGGAACTGTCCTTAGGAAAACGCATCCTGACCACCCCGCTAATGTGGTGGGGCAACTCGCACCATCACATGGATTTCCCGGGTACGCTGTCGGCCAGCCCGCGACTGTACCTCGACCTCTTGAACGACCTCACTGAAAATCTCCTCACGCACGGTTTCAAGCGGATTGTGTTCCTGAATGGTCACGGCGGAAACTCCACCCCGGGCAAGCAGGCGATTTTTGAAGTCCGCCAACGTCAACGCAGTCGCAAAGACCTGCTGTTGTTATTCGCGACCTATTGGGACAGTGCCAGCCCGAATGCCGGCCGGGCCGATCTGGTGCAGTCGCAGATGGGACATGCCTGCGAGTGGGAAACGTCGATGATCATGCGGATTGCTCCGCAGTTGGTCAAGGATATTTCCAAGCTCGAAGAGGTCCCGTTTGGCTTCGCCTTCGAACCCGCCTATCGCGGCTGGATCACCAAGGACCGCACCGTTCCCGGCCACATCGGCAGTCCACAGCACGCCTCGGTGGAAAAGGGCGAGTACCTCTTCCAGACGTTCACCGCAGGCGTCATCAAGTTCCTGGAGCAGGTCGAAGCCTGGGACGGACATAGCTGGGAGATGCCGTAGAAGTCCCGACGGGGTTACTGACAAATGCATTAAGTGGCAGCGAATTAAAGGAGACAGCGAATGGGACGATTCCGTGTCTTGCTTACTCATCTGTATTCATTCGCTGCCTCTTTTAATTCGCTGCCGACTCTTTGCCCGCTGATCGCCGCGTTGATATTGATCCTCCCCAGCGTGCTCCTCGCCGCAGACGCCATCGTCTATGAGCCCGCTGGCAAATTCCCGCTACTGCCGGCCGA
>JAQGHS010000699.1 GCA_028291605.1 Planctomycetaceae bacterium
TCGGCGTTCAAGCGGGTGATGGCGAAGTCATAGTCCCCGAGCGTATTCATCTGAGCGGCGCCGACCAGAATGATCTTGCCATCGGATTGAATCGCCGTCGCGATCGCCTGATCGGAATCAATTGAAGTGGATACCGGCGTGGTGGTGCCGTCAACGGTGGTCGTCGATGTCGAGGAAGTCGTTGTGTTGCCGTCGGCATCAGTCGTCGTCGTGGTCGGATTGCCATTGGCGTCGACACCATGCGTCTTCGTGGTCGTGCTGGTCGACCCGGCGGTGGCCGTATCCGGCGCGGGATCGGCAGGGTTTTGTGTCGCCGACTGAGTCGGGTTGGTGGCCGACAACAATTGCCGTGTTTCCAGAAACTCCACATGCGCTGGTGCCGGAGTTTCGACCTGTTCGATTCGTTTGCGTTTGGAACTTCCCTGGATCCATTGATTCAGAGATCGAAACCACGAGACGGGATGCGAGGAATGCTGTGACATGTTAGACGTACCTCAAGTGTGGGGTAGGAACCCCGGTAACGGAGAGGAGATGGGTAGGTGACAGGGCGGGGATTTTTCGCGCGGTCAGGCAGGTTGCGGAGCGCAGTCACAAAGCTCGCGTGGGGAGACAGCTTAAGCTGGCTTGGTTTTTGATCGGTGATGTGCGACTGGAGATGGGAGCGAGATTCATTCACATTTTAGAAATGCGATGAATCACGGATTGGCGAAGGGAGGACGTTGGTCGAGGTCAGTTGCGAAAGAACTGGCTCAGCGGGATTTCAGATGGGTAGTGGATGATCGCGAGAAACTGGTTACCAAATTATTTTGAAATGGAGTCAAGTTTCTAAGTGCGGTCGAAATTCTCTATAAAAACGCCGATTTGTCTATATGCCATTATTACTATCTCATAAGGTATCTCATTGTAGTCCGCGTGAGGCGTGAGCCGAACCTGTAGCCCGACTCTCTGAGTCGGGAGTTTTTTGAACGCAGACTACCCGACTCAGAGTGTCGGGCTACAGTTCGGCATGCGCCTCATTCACGACTTGAGAGTTGCGTGCTGAATCGTGAGTTTCGCCAGGCGATCGGCAACGGGTTCCGGCAATGAGTCCGTCGCGCGAATACCCGGAGTGCCATCCGGCAAAGAGATGAGTTGCAAAGCCGGTTCGGAAAGATCCTGATGATAGAACCGTGAGCTTGGGAAGATGTCGGCCGGGTATTTGAAATTGTCGAGCATCGCGAGGGCGACACAGATTCCTGCACCCAGGCTGCTTTCCAGCATGCCACCGACCCAGCACGGAATACCGGCACGTTGACAGGTATCGTGAATCTTAATGGCATTTGTCAGACCGCCCACACGGCCGGGCTTAATATTGACATAGCGGCAGCTTCCCAACTTGATGGCCTGCTCCACTTGCCGCACCGTTACGATGCTCTCGTCGAGACACACCGGGGTTTGAATCTGGCGTTGCAGTTCAGCGTGATCCAGCAAATCATCGTGCTGCAAAGGCTGTTCGATCATCGCCAGGTTGAATTCATCCACTTGCTTAAACAGGTCGATGTCCGACAACCGGTAGCCGCTGTTGGTGTCGATGTGGAAGGTCTGCTTGGGATAGGCACCTCGTACGGCTTTGAGAACATTCAAATCCCAACCCGGGCGGAACTTCAGCTTCACGCGCGGAAACCGTGCGGCGACTGCTTTGTCGACAGAGGCCAGCAAATCATCGATCGAATCCATGACCCCAAAGTCGGCACCAACCGGAACTTCGTTACGTGTCGCCCCCAACAGACGATACAGCGGCGTATTCGTGAGCTTACTCTGCAAGCTCCACCAGGCGGTGTCGAGAATGGCTTTGGAGAACGGGTTGCCCTTATAAATCGCCAACTGTTTCTGCAAGTCGTCTCCGGATGAGATTTCCTTGCCGATCAACGCCGGAGCCAGCCAGTCGCGAGCGACCGTGAAGATGCCCCCGCCCCATTCCGGACTGTAACACGGGGCCGTCAGAGGGCAACTCTCACCCCAAGCTTCAACCGAGCCACTGACCATCCGGCACAAAACGGCATGAGCGGCAGTATCTTCTCCATAGGCGGTTCGCCAAGGATAAATCAACGGCATGGCGACGTGGTAGAGATCAATTCGGTCGATCCGCATGGTGGGGCCTGTCAGTTGTCGGGTCTCGGTTGCTGGAAAATCAGGCGGTCTCGCGCTGGAACTTTCGCAAATCGTAGACCATCTTCCGTGTGAGGTAAAGTTGCGGGGGCGATGCTTGATGGGTTATTCTGGTCTCAGTCTCCAATGAGACTTTCTGATCCCGCAACCGGCAATCACGCGCCTCATTGCTGGCCGAGCATGGTATAAAGTGTGTTTCGATCCGCGTTCGGATCATTCCGAGCATCATTTTCAAGGTATTCCCGGCGGTACTGACCGTCTCCAGAATTAGGACAGACTGATGAGCCGAGTGATTGATTTGCGGAGTGATACCGTCACGAAACCGACTGCTGCCATGCGGCAAGCCATGGCGAATGCCGAGGTCGGCGATGACATGAACGGCGAGGATCCGACCGTCAATCGTCTCGAAGCGATGGTCATCAAGCTATTCAACAAGGAAGCGGCTGTTTATTGCTGCTCGGGAACCCAATCCAATCAGATGGCGGTTCGGGCCCATTGCCAATCGGGTGATGAGCTGTTGATTGAAGCCGGCGGACACATCGCGGGTTTCGAAGGGGGCGCTCCGGCGGCACTCAGCGGAGTGACCTGCCGCACGCTGTCAGGCCACCTCGGAATGCTGGACACCCCTCAACTGGAGGGTCAAATCCGAGCCGACAATCAACATCTCGCCCGTACCCGGCTGGTCTGCGTCGAGAACACCACGAACGTCGGCGGCGGGCACAGTTATCCGCTGGACATGCTGGAACGGGTCGGAAAATGGGCTCATTCCAATGGATTGCAGGTTCACATGGATGGTGCCCGGCTGTTTAATGCGGTGGTCGCGACGGGGCAATCCCCGGCGAAGATTTGCGAACATATCGACAGCATTTCAGTCTGTTTTTCAAAGGGACTGGGCTGCCCAATGGGGTCGATCCTGATCGGCTCGAAGGATTTGATTTACCGTGCACGCCGAGCTCGAAAGATGTTCGGCGGAGCTCTACGCCAAGCGGGCATCGTGGCGGCTTCTGCGGTCTACGCTCTCGAAAACAACGTCGAGCGACTGGCAGTGGATCATGAGAACGCCCAAGCCTTCGCCGAAGAGATTCGCAAGATTCCCGGAATTAAGACGGATGCTTCCGGGGTGCCGACGAACCTGGTCTTCTTTGAGGTCGATCCCAAGCTGGGCAACGCCTCGCAGTTGTCCTATGCCTTGAAGCAGCGCGGAGTCCTGATCAACGCCAGCGGCAAGTCTCGCCTGCGAGCCTGCACGCATCTGGATGCGTCGCGTGAGGACTTGCTGAGTGCTGCCAAGGTCTTGGCGGAATGTGTTCAAGCGGGATTTTCGACGTTTCCCGGTGCGGCAGCCGGGCCGTATGCACGTGGGTAGGTCCGTAGGATGGGCACTCTTGCCCGTCTCCCAGCGATTCACCCAATACAGACGGATAAGAGTGCCCATCCTACGACGAAGAATCCCGGGGCTTACGCCGCCGGGCTCACCTAGACGCATTTCACGCGCCAGGGATTACTTGGGCTTATTGGCAGGTACAGTCATCTCCGCCAGCGTTTTCTCCAGTAACGCATTGAACTCATTCGGATATTCCATCATCAGAAAATGCCCCGCGTCGGGAAGCGTAAGCACTTCAAACTGCGGTGCGTATTTCCGGCCGGCTTCAACCTTCTTGGGATCGCGCACCGCATTGATGCAGACCAACGGTACCTTCACCTCTTTCATCCGCGGACGTTGGAATTCATTGGCAAAATCGAACATCGCCTGAAACGCACTCACGCCAACGTCACCGGAAGCAGAGGACATCTTGGCGACGATTCTCTCGATCAAGACGGGACTGGTCTTCCCGGTGAAGAAGTCGTGTTCGTGACGCAGTGCCTCACGCATTCCAGCCGCAAAATCCTTTTCAAATGGCTTGCGATACTCGGCGATTTGCTCTGCAGAATACTTTTCATCGGGATCGGTCAGCGTGTCGACTCCCACCAGTCCGACGAGCCGCTCTTTGAGCAAGGGAGCCGCCTCGAGCATCACGGGTCCCCCCATCGAATGCCCGACGAGGACGACAGATTTTAATTGCAGCTTGTCGACGACGGCGGCCACATCTTTGCCGAACGCGGCCATAGACCAATTCTTCCGCCCGAGCCCGGACGCTCCGTGCCCGCCCAGGTCGATCGCCACGACCCGTCGCGACTTGGCAAAATGGTCGAGTTGCGGCTGCCAGAAGGTGCGATCACAACACCAACCATGAATGAACACCAACGTCGGTTCACCTGCTCCGTGGACCTCGTAACGGATGATGACCCCGTCTGCCGACGGGACTTCAGCGGTCGCTGCCGCTCCGCGTGCGGCCTGGGCTTCGCGCGATTCTTCCTGTTTGACGACCGGTCTCGCTGGGTCACTGCCAGCGAACACAAACAATCCGCACCCGATCAAGATCAAGCGGGCCAGCACAAAACGTACGCGGAATCTGCGAGGAGAGTCCATTTGTTGCGTCCACGGTTAAAGTAACTCGATAGGGAGCGCGAGCCTGAGCTGTGCTTGACGAATACAAGCTCGAAGCGCAAGCGAGCGCATTTCAACCATTCAATCGAGGAAAATGCACTCGCTTGCGCTTCGAGCTTG
>JAQGHS010000079.1 GCA_028291605.1 Planctomycetaceae bacterium
GTCCGCTTTCATGAAGGTGAAGTTCAGACTCTCCACCAGTTGGCCGGCGGCCAGGAAAGCTGGTGACGTGCCGTTGACGTACGTTGCCGCCAGATTGTTCTGCCCCTGCCAGCGGAATGAACGGAGGGACTGCGTGACTCCACCCAGAGCGAATGTGCAATCAGAGAACTCCATTTCCACGCACAGCTCGCGATCGTTCGGCAGCGACTGGGCCGTGGCGAGGGCGGCTTCCGTTTTGCCCATCAGGTCGAGCGTGATCGTCACCGTGCCGGAATCCGCCGTCCCCTCTACCGTCCAGCCGTTGACCCGCAGGCCGTTGTGCCGGACGTTCGAGATGTCTGGTCCCTCGGCCCAGTCGGCGAATTTGCTGAGTTTATCGATCGATTCCGGTTGGCTGCAGGCCCACGTGATAAGGTACTCCATGATCGACTGCGCGGATCCGCCGGGTTTGAAGCCGTAGAGGTTTGTCTGGAGTTGCCCGCTGGGCATCCCGCGGAATGAGCGGCCGTGTTTGCGCTGCTGCAGTCCGACGAAGGGCGTTGAGTTCCGTCGGTCGCGAGCCATCTTGACGGCATACGACGTTACAGGGATGTGATAGAACGTTGGCGTGCCGGGTGTTGTTCCCCATGTCGTTTCCGCTCCCAGCACGAGGTAGGATTTGATTCCGTGAATTGCCATCTGCATTTGTCCTTATAAAGAATTGTTAGTCGTTGATCGTATGGTTCGTGGGATAGGCATCCTGCCTGTCGTCTTCGTTCTTAAGGACAGGCCGGATGCCTGTCCTACGGGCGCTCAGGTCGCCCCGAACGGGTCTTGATGGAACACGAGACCCAGTTGCACCGTCGCCACCCACACCTTGGTCGCCTTGTCCTTGCCCAGACCGTCCTTGGCCCAGGACACCTCGTATCCGTGCGGCAAGCGACCCGTCGCCGCTCGGATGTAGCTGACCGTGGGAGTCAGTGCATCGGCCGCCTGGTACAGACCCCGGATCGTGTCCTCGACGATCTGTTCCAGCGCGGCCAACTTGAGTCCCGAGATGCGCAGCGTGATGGAATACGGCACTTCCTGCATTCTGTGAGTCTGCCAGACGGGGGCCGTCCGCACCGGCAGAACTTCAATCGCCACAAGATCCCGCAGGCCCGCTTCAATACTGTTCTGCAATAATGCCACGTCATCCGTGTGAGTCAGCTTCCGTTTAAACACTGACACGCCACTCGGATTCAGTGGCCCCCAATTGTTGATGACCGACCACACCGCCAGCCGGGCCTCAGTGGTTTTCGCCGTCATGAGATGCGGGCTCCGGATGCGGTGTTGAGGGTTCCGTCAGCAGTTCGACCGGCTCGTGTGACGGGACAAATTGCCGGTTCTCGGGAACATCTTCCGTTCCCTCTGGGATCAAGTGATGCTGGCTGATTTTCGTCCAACGCTGTCCGCGCCAGCCGCAGGGATGATCGAGTTGGATTTCGTGAAACAGGATGCTCATGTAAATGCCTCCGATTGAATTTCGAAAATGTCACGACCGTCGTCGCGCCAGGTGGTTGTGCCGTTAAACAAGCCAGGAACTTCATTACCACGCTCGCGGATCCCCTCGAGCATCTCGATGGCTCGCTCAAATGCCGACTGGAAGGAGGTCGGCACATCGCGGCCCCCGTTGGTGGTCACCAGCCACGCAGCACAGTCAATGGCCCGCGACCGCAGAAAGATGTTGCCGCTGGCCCGAGCCAGGGCGAGAGAGTAGGCTGGTTGGTGATTGATCAACGCGTAGTCGATCTCAGCACCCGCCCCCTCTATCGCGGAAGTGATCGAGGCTGCCAGCTCGTCTCCATCGACGAGTCCATCGCCATTGAGATCCCCCACGTTGAGATATCCATTGACGGTGAGACGGTTGCGGACGTCCTCGGGGGTGCAGTATTCGGGCATGAAAGAGGATCTCCGTTTGTCGCGACAAGTCGCGACTGAAGCCGATTTAAAAAAGCAACCAAGGTGAGCCGGGCGGCGTAAGTCCCCGGATTCTGCATTTGCAGCCGATCCAAATACATCCGGGGGCTTACGCCACTCGGCTCACCTGGCTGGATATGGTCGGGGTCGTCTCGACGCCCTACGACACCGTACACTTGGTCGTCACGCGCGGCTCCACAACCACCGCGGCCCCGCGTTCGCCCGCCTTCCAGCTCATGGCGATATCGCGTTCCCACATGTTGCCCGCCCCCACCGGAGCCTGCTCGACCTGCAGCGGGAAGTTCTCCATGTAGCGCAGTTGCCGCGAGATATCCCCGAGGAACCAATCGCTGTCGGTCGCCATCTTCGCTGCCAGCAACTGACTGCTGACGATCTTGTAGTTGGCGATCGGATTGGCCGCCTGGGTCGCCGTGGGATTACCGGTTGTTGCATAACCGGGCGTCGTTACCGTGATCTCGGTCGCGTCGACAATCCGCCGGGCGGTATACAGATTCTGACGAGCCACCACCAAGTGCTTGGGCATGTTGAGAATCGGCGTGCCCGTGTTGGGATCAAGGATCGCAGCCAGCGTTTGCTCGGCCGCGTCGATATCGGTCCAGTCCACCAGCGCGTTGCCGGACGTGATATTGTCCCACGGGGTTCCCGACTGGTAGGTGTTATAAATCGTACCCCGCCAGTTGTACTTGTGGGCCGTTTCGTTCTCGTCGAGGAACGCGTTGATCAGCCGCATTTCCTTGTCATACCCCAGCCAGCGGCCGATTTCCGCGGCCTTTTCAATGAGCTGGCTGGTCCGGTCGAAGAAGACCTGTTCCCGAGTCAGCTCGATCATCATGCCCCGTTTGTGAGTGGTCGGAGTCTGAATCCAATCCTCACTCAAGCCGGCCCGCGGGTACGGTTTGCCTTCGGGGATGATCTCGGCGACGTCGCCCATGCGGCCGATCCCGGGGATCACCTCGCCGTTGAACTTTGTCGACACATTCGGCACCAGATCGGTGAAGACATAGGCCTCGTCGTCGAAGCCCTGCATGACCTCGGTATAAATGATCTGTCCAGTAATATTACCGAACATGGCCGTCGTGACCGAGGCCCCGTCTTCCAGCAGGCTTTGGATGCGATACGCACCCGCGCCGCCGTGAGCCGGATTCCACGAGTCCACAATCTCGCGGCCGCCATCGACGAATTCTTCGAGCAGGCGCCGGAAGGAGATGCGGCGGCGGAAGTCCTTGTCTTTGGCGATTGCGTCGGAGAATTCTTCGAGGAAGAGTTCTCCTTCACCATCGCGATCCCGCAGCTCGAAGTCACGTCGCATCCGCTTTTCGCGGGTCATCGATCGACCCGAATGAAACAACTGCACTGTCATTATCAGCTCCTCACGCCATCACGGCAGATTGAGCACCAGGGATAGAAAACCGGCCTCAGCGGGCGTTTCGCAACGATGCGCATCAACCAGTCACAAAAACTGTCTGTAGGATGGGCACTCTTGCCCGTCTCTTCTTATTTCAATACGGACGGGCAGGAGTGCCCATCTTCCGGCTACCGCAGCGTCTTCAGCTTCGCGGTGTACACATTCAGCGTCTCGACCGTCGTCGCAGCACCGTTCTTTAGCCCGACGACAGGTGCCACCGCCACGGCACTGGTATAGGTCCATTGATGCTTGGCCACCAGGATTCCATCAATAAAGAACAGTACGTCCGCCAGCGTGCTCGTGTAGGGGATAAACTCGATCCTCAGTGTCTGTTTCGCCGTGCCACCTGCGGTTTTGAGATGTTGGTCGAGACTGGTCGTCGCAATCAGCCGGGTCGTGGTTTGAGTCCCCCCGACGGACGATTCCACCTGCCAGACGGTATCTCCATCCACCTTGAAGAAGACGAGACCGGTGTAGCTCGCCGGAGGCCCGCCGCCGTCATCCAGCAGGGCATTCGCCGCGCTAGTGGACATCAACCCGGCAACCACGTTGACGTCATCGACGTTGCCCTCCGCGAATTGCAGCACGGTTTGAAACACGATCGGCTTGAGATTCGTCGGGACGATGTTCTTGTTCGTCCAGCCGAGGTACGCCTCATCATTGTCGGCCACGGTCCCGTCGCTGGGAGTCAACGCCACTCCCCCGCCATGCGTGGTCAGAGGGAGAACAGTCCCCGAGTCGGTCAGTGTCGCCGTCCATTGATGGGGCGAGATATACCACAGAAAATTGTCTTCCCAGACGAGAGTCCGGTCCTGGTCGACGAGATCGATTTGATCTAACAGCTTCACGGTCATCTTGAACCACTCCTCCTGCCATCACGGCGGATTTGAGTTACTATGGGATTATCAGCCGGCACGCGTTAGCGTCCGGTTCGGGTCCATGGTTTATTCGGTAGCCGGTTGTACTTCAGAACCGGGGGCTAGCGCCCTGCGGCTGATGGGCCGCCAGTTTGTATCGTCTCCATGTCAACGGTATGCCGCCAGCATCGCGTCGGCACCTTTCGCCGGCTTCATCGAGCCGCCTGTCACTCCTTCGAGTAACGGGACCGGCGGCGAACGAAACGGCCGCTGGACCGATTTCTTCGGCAAGGCAGACCACTCCTCAATCAGATCCTGCCGAGTCGCCGGTTGCACGGCTTTCAACAGCTTGACCCGCTTCTCGGTCACCTCCAACCGAGCCCCCTCCAGCAACCGCCGGGCCTCGCGGTCCGACTTCACCTCGAGCAACTCGTGCTCGGCCGCCGCCAGGCGTTTCCGCAGCACACTCTCGGTCACCGGGGCCTCTTCATCACCCGTATCTTCGCCAGTGGCTTCAGCATCAGGATCAGCCTCACCCTTGATGATTTGCGTGATCTGGGCGATCTTCTCGTCATCAGAAAGATCCGCATTTCGCAAGACTTCGAGGACCATTGTCTCGAGGGCCGTATCGTACGGATCACCCTCGTCGCCCCCCGCCTCGGGAGCCACCTCAGTATCTGAATCAAACGGCATGTCATCCGCTTCCAACAACCGAGCCAGCCGCGAGCGGCGCGAGCCTGCCGGCAATTGCTGCACCAAATCTTTTAACCTTCGACGAGCCACAGGGACCTCACTTTCAAACAAGGAGTGAACAGTGGCGGGGTTCTGGACGAGATCGACCGACCGCACACTTTTAATCGATTCCACAATCCGCCGCCCATTCCGCTCGACGACATCGCCGGCGGCATTGTGCGACAACCCAAACCGATCGGGCTTCCGTTCGGCCACTTCAAACAGAGTCTCCGCGAGCGGATGCGACTTAATGATATTCAGGTCGCCATACACCCCATCGGGCTTCACCGTCACGTTCTCCAGCCACCCAACACCTTCCTCAACGGTCCGGCTGACATTGGGGGTCGCTCGATTGGGATGATTGGTATTCACCCCCAGCCCCTCATAAATGGCCGCCGCTTCCCGTAAAGCCTGGGGACTATAATCCCGCCCATTCTTAGAACTCGCCCCCAGGATCTTCACGCCGCGAATCACGCCGGCATCCCGATCGATTGTCGGCCGGCCGGTTTGGTAGGTCTGTTCGATAAAGTTCTGCGTTCGTTTCGCCATATTGTGTTCCTCTCTTCTCACTCGTAGGTCAAGCTGTGCCTGACGTGCCCAAGCAATTCCATAATCTGATCGCCAACCAGATTTATGAATCATCGTCATCGGACTCATCTTCATCGTCGTCGTCATCGCCACCTGTACCATCTGTGACGATGAGAATTTCAGCGTCTGGATACGCGCGGGCAATATCCTCGATGCCACGAGCCGTCGATTCGATGTCTTCTCGCGGGTTGGATTTCGAGATAGCGGCGTCAATCTGGTCGGCCAAGTCCTTCAATTTTGTGGCGTAACCATGAACTGCAAGATGAGCCAGTTCACGAAACCGCGGATCCTGTCGCCATTGCTGTTCCGCCCATTCGATGAAGTCTCCCCAACCTTTAATCGTCGCGACTTGCCCCAATTCTTCGTCATCGACAACAGCATAAAGCGTCATTTGGATTTCCTCTTTCGCTTTGACTGAAGGTACCCTTTCCTGGCGTCTGCCTGAGCCGCGATCGCTCGCGGTCCCTTCAATTTACCGAGTTCCGAATTCGCTTTCGCGGCGGCAACACGTTTTAGCCATTCAGCAGTAGGCTTCGCCTTGTCAGGCAAATCTTCCGGTTTCATTTGAACAAATCGGTGAATGTCGGATATCGACTCGATGCGGTGCCGCGACTTGATATTTCCAGAGGCAGCGCCATTTGCGAACCAGATCGTATAATCTTTGATTGGCGCGTTCTTATCCTTCGCATATGACTCTCTGCCATCCAGGATCAACGTATAGATTCGCTGGCCCGAATCGACAAACTCTCGAGACTTACGATCTTGGGCCGCACTTTTCATCCTGAGATCGTCTCCTTCCCTGTCAAGAAGGACTTTTACTTCGAACTGCACCGTCGTGCCAGCTCCATATGACTTTGTGAGATCAGACGGGGCATTGTCTCCAACTGGCTTTGCGCCAAGACGCTTCGCCAGGTGGTCTACAGTTTGTTGCGCAAGTACCTGTCGAGCCTTCGTATTGGATTTGTGTTTTTTGAGCCGCGCTTTGGAACTCGCGGATACTTGTGACGCCGGAAGTTCCGCCTCCGACGGAACTGTTTGCGTTGGGTCCGTATCATCCCTTGCCCGAAGTGGCTCAGATTCTGAAGACTTGGAATCTATCGCATTTGCGAACGTCGGTTTCTCGCGCTCCGCAGTCCCGATCGGCCTCTTCGCCTTACTGCTTCCGGCACCTTGAATTGGTCCCTGCTCATTCGGCTCTTCACTATCAGCACGCTTCCGACGCCCTTTCTTAAGTTGCTTCGGTAGATTCTTCGGGCAAGGGCCAGGTTTTCCACCCTTTTCGTGACACTCAAACAACGCCTGTTCTGAGAGGCCGAGCGCTGTAGCGGCTGCCTCGCCGCCTTGGTTCGAAGAACATCCCTCTTGTCCTTCAGGCGCCGCGCCCAACGCCACCTCAGCCTCATAGTCCAACCCGTTCTGAGTTGCCGCCGTCTTCCGCGACATCACGCCCAAGCGGATCAAGATCTCCTGACGTTGCACGTTCGCCAATTCATCGCGAGTCGCCACATCCGGGCATTCGGCTTTGATTTCGATCGTTTGTTCGAGTTCTTCCCAAGTCACGCCGAATTGTTCGAAGGCTCCCAGTTCCCAGCGGATTTGCAGGGCTTTCCAGAGCACGCTGACGAAGTGCCGCGAGTAGAAGCGTTGCTCGGCTTCGCACGATTTGACGAATGGAGATTCCGCGACCAGCGTGCTCGAGTAGTTCGCGTTGCTGGCGTCTCCGGTAAACATGTACTCGGGCATCGACCAACGAATGGCCTGCATGCGTTGGACGTATTGAGCGACCACCATGAAGTCGTTGGCTCGGTCGCTGCCCATGGGGCCCGGCTTGTATTCCAGGCCGGCACTGAGATCGACGACCGTGCCGGGGCGATACTGCACCACGTTTCGCGAGCGACTTCCGCCCATTGGCAGTTGCTGCTGGCTGGTGCCGACTTTGTTCTCGCCGAGCATCTGCTCGACCCCAACCCGCGTCGCACCTTGCACATGTTGTCGGACATAGGCGATGGCCGATTGCACCGCGGCTCCCTCGGCCATGTTGCGCCTGAGCTTTTCCCCACGAGTTGCATCGGCTTCGACCGGGTAGAAGTCACTAAATCCTCGCTTGGCGTTACGTGGGACATTGCGTTTGATATGCACCATCCGCGAGGCCGGGATATACTCCCAATTGACGCCTGACTCATCGGCGACAACGTGGTATCCCAAGGCCACATCCGGTTCGTCCGCTCGCGTATGCACGCCAAATGACCAGGACGACACGAACTCATCGCAGGCGATTCCGAACGCATCGGACACCCAGTCTTCCAGCTCACGCGACAAGGCCGGCTGCCGGACCTGGTCGGGCTCGCAGCGCGAGATCTTCACCCCACCGCAACAACTTGGCTTGAGATGGAGGAACACTTCGCCGTCTTCGATGCTCGAGTTGTGGATCTCTCGATCGAAGGAGCCGACGAAGTCGGTGTCGTCCAGCAGCGTATTGATCTCGCGTTGGACTGCGTCCACTAACGGTTGCGAATCGGCGGGCGACAGGTCGGCGGTATCGTCTCGATTTGCCGTGAAGGTAAAACCTTCCCCAATCGTGTAGTTGCACATCGATCGCACCGCACCGACCAATGCTGGCGAGACCTGGGCGAGAGTCCGTCCCATCGCTCGAATAACGGCCAAGTCGAACTCGGTCTGATAGATGGGTAGAAAGCGTCCATCGGTCCGGTCGAACAAAGTCGTCGCCGGGCGTTGGTAATGGGCCAGCGTTGTGCCGTAGCCGCTGTCGTAATCCTGCAGCCAGCCGGAATCGGTGGTCGCGACAACGTCTCCCCAGGCTTCCAGCAACTGCTCGGCTGGTTTCGTGACAGTGGACATGGTGAGCATCCCCTCGGGCCTTGAACTTGCCTGGTCGCTGGGTGCGTCCGGGCTGAAGGGGAGTATGCCACCGTTTTGAAAAAGCACTGAATTGCAGAGAGGGCGTGCGGATCGACGGGAACACGCTGCAATTGCCGTCTTTCCCTGGGTTTTGTGCGGTGATGGAACATTTGGTGGCGGTGTGCGCCCTCGAACCGAAGGTTGAAACAGGGACCGCTGGCATTGGAAATGGCCGGTTGTGTTTCATCAGTTTCGGTGTGATTCATGGGACTTATGGGACGGATGGGACCAATGGGACTTATGGGAGGCTGCGATTAGTTTCCCGGGGGGTAAGCACTGACAAAAGAAGTGGGATGGTGGTGTGCGCCCTCGAACTGGACGATTTTTCGAATGCCGCTCACATCGGATATCGTCAGCTTTCTTTATCAACCCTTTGGATTTCATCTGACCGATGGGAGTCATGCACGCGGGGCTGCGCGCCGCATAGTCTTTGTAGTCCCGGTAGGGACGGCCGCATAAAGCCTGGGGCGGAAGCCCCAGGACAGAACAAGAAAGAGATGCCCAAGCCCCGGAGGGGCGACCGAAACATCGTCGGACAATCGTCGGTCGCCCCTCCGGGGCTTGGATCGTCTCGCGCGCCCGGACCTGGGGCTACCGCCCCAGGCTTTATGCGGTCGCCCCTTCCGGGGCTACAATTTCCTTCCCGCGTTCTATGCAGTGACGAAAGTAATGTGGTGGTGGTGGTGTGCGCCCTCGAACTGAATGCGTAAATCTACGACACAATGATGAGATCGTCATGGCGATGCGGATCCCCATCCATGGACTGCAGTAACTCAATCAACATCTGCAGCGCGTCCGGGCCGTCGTCGTGCTGGCCCGTGGGAAACCATTTCAGTTGATCGACCAGCATTTCTGCTCCGAGGCTTCCGGCGCGGAATTTGATTTGCCCGGACGTGAGATAGGGCGTTAGCTTCCGGATCCGAACAACCTTTTGCTCGTGCGGATACAGTTCTCGAATCGGCATGATGAGGTTCCCACCCTGGAGCCTCGATCTGAAGATCGTCACCAGCAGTTGCTGGAACATCACGCTCTCGATGCCGACCGAATGGGGTCGAAAGTCGCGATAAATCGAGATCCCGTCGTCGACGAGCCTGGTCGCGTCGCGGCGTGCGATATTCGCATCAACATAGATCTTGCCGTCTTCGGCCAGACCTCCCCAGACGTAGGCCGAGTAATCGTTTCGCTCGTTCTGCCCCTTGCTGGGGTCCAGGGCCATGGCCTTCAAGGTCAGCAGTGGCCAGGTATCAAACCAGATCGATCCAGAGAACAAGTCGCTACGGAACTCAGTCGCTCCGGTGGCTGCGGCGTTGCCCTGCTTTTCCGCTTCGAACGCCGTTTCGCCTTTGTCTTCCCGCCAGGTCATGAGGTCGTATAACGGCTCCTTCTCGTGCCAGAGGAGTTCCGCTCCCTGGTCCATCTCCGTGCGGTGAGCTTCGTAGAACTCGCGAGAGGTTTTCTGCCGCCGCAGCGTATCGACCGAGAAATCGCGGTACTTGATCCGCCATTGGTCCCACAGGTCCTGGCGGAGGGGAGGCCTCATCAAGGCCGCGAATGATTCGAACTGCCAGCCGGGCATGTTCTTGATCTTCTGCAAGGCGTCTTCGGGATGCAGAGCGGTGCCGACGAAGAGCACGTTGCAGCGTTCGCTGCCGCAGGGTAACAGGGCTCGGTTGAGCCATTTGAAGACTTTAGTCCGTTGCGTGGCCGATTGCACGGCTTCGTCATTCTCGAGATCGTCAATGATGATCAACCCGGGACGGTGCGGACCATGCGTGCGGCCGCGGACTTTCTTCCGTGTTCCCAGGGCTTCAATCTTGATATCGTTGTTAGTGATAATATACGACTGATTCCAGCGGCGTCCCGCTCCGCACGCGCGGGGGTAGTATTCTGCCAACGCCTGGTTTTCTTCGAGCTCCTTCTTCACTGCTGCGAGATTCTGATAGCTTTGCTCCGACGAGTCTCCAATCAGCAGGATATAGTGTTCAAGATCGTGGCAGATGCAGTACAGTGTGTAGAGTTTGCTGGTCCAGGTGGTCTTGGCCCCGGAGCGGGGAGCGACGATCGCGTGGTAACTGGGCCGCTCGTAATGTTTCCACTGCAGGATCTCCGCCAGCCGGTGATGCAGCTGGGAAGACTCCAACGTGAAGTAGTGCGGAAAGAAGTACCGGCCCCAGTCGATGAGCTTGGGGAGGTACTCGCACGACATCTGTTGGGCGAGTTCAATATCGTAGTCCGCACAATATTCAGGAGGCAGTTGATTGCGAACCTGCCAATACCGCTGCAAGCGCGCTCCGAACTTAATCCAATGGGCTCCCGCGGCGTCTGAGGCAGGTATCGCGAGCGGGAGTTTGACGCGGTTCAAGGTGGAATCTCCTGTCGGATGTTGATTGGTTTGCGTCGCAAAGGCCGCCAGAACTCTTGGCGAGTTCTGCTACATGGTCTTCACGGTTCGTGCTCCGCAACCGACTCTGGTTCCACGTGACGCTGCCTCATCAGGGCGTTGGCGGCTTCAACTTGCTGGATCATCGTGTCGAGATCCACGCGTGGCTGCTTGAAGTGCATTACGCCCGCCAATGGTCTCTCGATCCCGCGTAACGCCGATTCGCGTCGGTTGCAATCCATTAGCATGCGGAGGAAGGTGGCATCAGCGGTCCGCGTTTCGGTCATCTGCGTCAGTTCGCTACCACCGCCGCCCCGCGGTCCGCCCTCTTTGGTTTTCTTCACCGTGCGGACTTTATCCGTCTTCGATCGCTCCCATTCCGACCACGACGCCTGGCGGAGCAGGCAGACTTCGTCGAGGAGTTTTTCCACATGCCCCCGCAGACTCTGCGGCGGGCTGCTGCCGCGCTGTTCGAGCAGCCTGTTAATCGTCAGTTGGACCCAGTTCGTCGATCGGGACAGAGCATCGCTGATCTGCGGCACCGATTCGCCGTGTACGTAGCGTCGCCACACGTTCTCGTCCACGTCGGGAACGTCCGCCATCGCTGTCGGCTGCGGGCCCGGGTGATTCGCCGGGTTGGTGGCCAACGGCCACAGTAGTTGATCGGGCATGTCTAGAAACCCTCCTTGCGGTGCAGTATGCCAGCCAGAGGGAAAATGACGAAATTGGGAGGAGGGGTCTGACTTGACGCGGGCCCTTGGGCAAGATTTGCCGTCTCACGGCTTTCCTATCAATCGAACGGTCATCGGACAGTCTGACGGATTACCGAACAGGTTCATGGTTCTTCAGGTGGCGTCGATCACCTCAAAGGGGCATTTTCGGTCACACTGAGGCGGCACACGGATTGCGTACATGATCCTGTATCAATCTGCTGCGAGCAGTTTGCGCCTGGAGAAAACGCCCCTTCTGGCGGTTTCCGATGGTGCCACGCATAAGGTTCGACGAATGTATTTTCTGTATGGCGCCAAGACGCCCGGTAAGATCAAGCTGGCTGCCACGTTCGATTCCGAAGAACAACTGCTGGCCTATGTCGGCTGGGCGACGCTGAGCAAGAAGGCCGATGGTTCGTTCAAGTTCGAGCAAGGGAGCATGCTGGCCGGATACCGCTGGTGGGAGAGGTCGGACAAGGCTCTCACTGACGACGAACCCGAAGCTGTCACGCACAACCCGTCGAGCACGATGCT
>JAQGHS010000912.1 GCA_028291605.1 Planctomycetaceae bacterium
GAGGATCCAGTTGAATACCAGCTTGAACTGATCAACCAGGTCCAAGCTGATGCTGCGACGAACATGACGTTTGCGGGCGCCCTCAGATCGATCCTGCGTCAAGACCCCGACGTGATCATGGTGGGCGAAATCCGCGACAAAGAGACGGCGGAGGTCGCGATCCAGGCTTCGTTGACAGGCCATCTCGTTCTGAGCACCCTCCATACTAACGATAGCGCCGCTGCCGTCACTCGCCTGCTCGACATGGGTGTCGTGGGATACAAAATCGCCGCCGCTCTGGTTGGCGTCATTGCTCAGCGGCTGGTTCGAAACATCTGCCCGAAATGCAAAGGGCCGTACTATCCGCCGACTGAGCTGCTCGAAATGATCCGATACACCGGAGACCGGCGCCGGCAGTTCTGGCGTGGCGAGGGTTGCACTGATTGTCACGATACCGGATTTCGAGGCAGAACCGGCATTTATGAAGTCCTGGTCTGTAATCCTCCTTTAAGGGAGCTGATCTCCCATGACGCAAGTGTCGATGCTATTCGTGAGATGCACCAAACAAACCAAGGCGAAACTTTACTGCATTCCGGAATTCGGTTGGCCGAAAGCGGTAGAACCAGCCTCGACGAAATCATTAGTACGGCGTTTTTTGAATGAAGATATCCGCTTATTTCATCGATGTCGCGGCCTAGGCCGGGTGTCTTTGGGAACCTGAGCTGTGCAATACGTCTATTCAGCAAAATCGATGCAAGGTGAAAAGTCGGGTGGCGTTCTAGACGCCGACTCGCTCGCCATCGCTCGCCAACAGCTTCGCGAGCGGGGCCTGTTTCCGTTGACGCTTTCGCCGCAATCGCACGCAACTGGGATGCGCACTGTTAAGAGGCAGGGCCTTTTTAAGAAGCGGGTTCAAAAAGCTGAGCTGATGTTGCTTACCAAGCAACTGGTCATCATGTCTCGCGCCGGCGTGGATCTAGCCGAAGTATTACAAAACGTCGCCGGCAATTGTCGGAACCTGACTCTAAAACTGGCATTGAACGAGATCTATCAGGATGTCACGGAAGGTAAGTCATTTTCCGTGGCAATTAAACGGCAAGTCCATATTTTTGGTGAAGCGTACGTAGCCAGTATTGCGGCCGGGGAAGCCTCCGGTAAAGTGCCAGATGTTCTGGCGCGTTTGTCGGATGTGTTGCAGAACGAGATCAAACTTCAGTCGACATTGAAGGGTGCGGTATCGTATCCGATCGTTCTCATGGCAGTGTGCCTATTCGTCATTGGGGCACTGTTGCTGTTCGTCCTCCCGAATTTCGAACGCGTGTTTAACGACATGGGTATTACGCCCCCAGCCAGTACGCAATTCTTGTTGTACTGTTCCGGTGAACTTCGGCGTCGCTTTTGGCTCTGGGGCGGCTTAGCAATCCTAGCAACATATGGAAGTTGCAAGCTAATTTGGACTCCCAGCGTGCGACGCGCGACAAGTAACGCGGCTTTACGTCTGATCCTGGTCGGAGACGTATTGCAATCCCTTGTCGCGGGACGATTGTTTGTCATGCTCGGAACGATGCTGCAAAGCGGCGTTCCACTGATTCAATCACTCCAGCTGTGTCGCTCGGCAATGCACAATATCTGCTTCCAGGAGTTACTCGATGATATGCAGACCGAAGTCCTTAATGGGCGAAGCATCGGTCGCGTACTTAATAGTGCAACCTTCGTCCCAGCAGGTATTGCCCAGATGGTCGGAACGGCCGAACAATCGGGTAGGTTGGGAAGCGTCATGCAACTCGTGGGCGAATATTACGAGGCCGAAGGTCAGCGCAAAATGCAGGAGTTGGCAAAGTTACTCGAGCCGCTGATTGTTATAGTCATGGGCATGGTCGTCGCGTTCGTAGTCGCGTCCATTATGCTTCCTATTCTCGACCTTTCATCAACTGCGGGCCGTTGATATAGAGATTTTAAAGTTCTGATGCGACACGAATGCTCGCATGGTACATGCCGAGCGCACCTAACTCCAAAGGAACAATGCGATGCAACGTTTCAGTCCGATTCAGAATTACAGTTCATTCCGCACGATTTCTCTCTTACTAATCGGCATGGGTCTGGGATATGCGGCAGGCACAATATCGGCTCCATCGTCCGTTCTGCTGGCTGAAGTAACCGAAGAACCGCGCCGTGAAGCCTTCAAAGCGGGTGCTGTCGCGAACGAGCCGATCCTGCGGGAGATCGCAGCAACCTTAAAACGAATCGAAACGCAAGTCGGACGGTTCCCCAAGAATGGTCTCCCCGAACCAGAGGTGACGACTCCGGTGCGGGTTCTGCCAGTCCCCAAAAATAGGTAATGTGCCGTACTCTGTGGTTGTGAAGTGGACGTTGTATGTCAATCATCACGCGGTCCTTGATGCAACAGTTTCGACGACCCTCACGCGTCGGATGGATTGGCGTTGACATCGGCAGTCACAGTGTCAAATTGGCACAGTTAGAAATTGTGAATGGGAGAAAGCAGATTGCCGAAGCGGCGGTGATTTATAGAGATGAATCGACCGCCAATATCGTCGAATGGCTGAGCAGCGGCACGCTTTCGAAAGGCATCCGGCTGATCCTATCACAGAATAGACGGTTCCGCGGGCGGGACGTTGCCTGCGCGTTATCGACGACTGCGCTGGATTTTCGTTCGATGAGAATCCCACCAGGTTCTGATGACGAGCGCAGGAGAATGATTTCGCAGGATCTGTCAGACAGTGGAGATTTCGTAACTACACCGTTTCAATTCGATTTCTGGAACGTCTACTCGTCCACGAGTGAACCAGAAGCGACAGACTCGACAGTGAATGTCATTGCGGTGACGGACGAATTGGCCACGCAGGTCAGCAATTCGATCCGAATCGCAGGTCTGGATTGTCAAGTTCTGGATGGGGGTCCATTCCCGCAGGCCCGGTCGCTCGACTTGATTCGATTCGGTACTGTTTCCAACCGGCCAGCAGCGATCTTGGATTGGGGCCATAACACCGCAAATTTCGCGGTTGTGATTGATAGCCAACCCGCTTTTTCGAGGTCGCTGAAAAGTTGCGGGGTGGGTAGCCTAGTTGGCGCCGTGCAGGAGGGTTTGGGGGTGTCGATCGAGGATTGTCATGAGATTCTGTCTACGAGTGGAGTCGTCAATACCCTGGAGCCGTCGGGAACCACCGAGCTGCAAGACTTGGTGACAGACTTCGCTGGCTCGAGCCTAGACGATCTCGTGGCGGAACTACAAAAGACCCTCTCATTCTTGCGAAATCAACGAGCGGAGCTACTCCCCGAGCGGATCTGGTTGGCAGGCGGAGGTGCGACGATTCATCATATTGCCGCGAGCTTGAGCCACAGACTCGGTCTGCCTGTCGAGACGTGGCGACACCCGCTCATTTGTGCGGCGACAAGCTCAGCCGCGCGCACGCGGGCCGAGTTGCTCGTCCAAGCCGCCGCCCTATCGGACTTGGGGTTCCGAGAATGAAACAACATCTGAACTTACTCCCGATACAGCTGCGGCGAAGGACGCTGCTACGGACTCGACTGCGACAATGGGGCTTCATTTGGGCGACGATGTGCGCCGTCGCGATACTGCTGCTAGGCAGAAGCTGGTATGTACTATCAGCTGCCTACGGAGACCTCGCAACATGGGAGCGGCGAGCATCCGGAGTACAGGCCGTCCACGAACAAAATGAACGTCTTCGCGTCCAAATTGAGGGTTTACGCCGTCGTCTGGCCAAATATGGAGATCTGAATAGCGAGCAAATCGGACTAAAACTTCTGGCCACCGTCAGTCAGAGCTCGGCTAAAACAAGTGGTAGCCATCAAATTCAAAAATTGAGTTTCAATCAGACACTCGTTGCTGATGCGCCGGTTCATGCCACGCCTAATGCTGCCACAACGGCAACACCACCAAAAACACGGGAAGTTCGGGCCCTGGTCCTCAGCGGGGTTGCAAAAAGTAATATCACTATTGCGGAATTTGTATCGACGTTACGTGACTCGGGAGTGTTCCAGAAAGTGGATCTGAAATCATCGCAAGGCAACAAGACTAATACCAAGGGGCCACGGCAGTATCAGGTCGAATGTACTTTCTAAATTGTCTTCGGCAACGGCCAATCCGCGGTGCAGGACTGCAACATGATCTCAAATATTGCTGATGAAAAACTCCGAGGTTTCAATTTCTGGTTGAATGTTGCTCTGGGCTGCGTCACGGTGGTCCTTGGGCTTTTAGTCTATGGTTATCTATTACACTCGTTCACTGTCTTAAATGAGAGTGCCAGAATCGAGACACGGAAATATAAGGAACTAGTACAACAAGCGGCCGAGATCTCCGAAACGAGGCATATTTTGGCCGGGGAGTTTGCGACGGCGAAACAAGCTGCTTCCGCATTGGCCACGCGGATTCCGGTGGCGCCGCATGAGTCCGACTTCCTGCACCAAGTCAGCAAAGTCGCGCAGGAAACAGGACTGGAAATCGCTGACTACCATCCTGGGACAGTCGACACTTATGACAACCATTGTGAAATGGAGGTCAAGTTCACAGCCAAAGGCGAATATCCAGCCCTGTGCAGATTTCTTGATAAAACTAGCGACCTTCCGCGACTGTGTCGGTTGGTGCATTTGCAGGTCACAACGCGACAAGTTGACCCCGGTTTAGACGTCGATATGGCATTCAAGATCCATTTTCAGCCCCATGAAGTTTCCAGTATCCGTGTGACGGAATGATGGTAATGGCGAACGCAACTGAAATTCCCGCTCGAGCGGTAACACTTAAACAAGGCATCGTTATCGGTGCGCTCTCACTCGTTCTCGCGTGCGTCTGGTTCTTTGGACAGCCGGCCACGGTAGGGAGCCCCACTTTAACCGAGGCGCCGGTCGTCGCTATCAAAGACAGTTCGCGGTCCGAAGCTAGGCCGCTGGCCGCTACGCCCAGATGGCCCGTCGCTTCAATTGATTCGATGTTAGGTCACAATCCATTCCAAGCGATTGATTCTGATTTGGAACCGCCTATCGAGCCAAGCTCACCGGCGCAGGAGTCACAAGAGGATCTCAAGTCGGGCCGGGCCGCCGCTCTGGAAGAGAAAA
>JAQGHS010000923.1 GCA_028291605.1 Planctomycetaceae bacterium
GCTGCCACCGTCAAAGGCTCGCGCTGGCCCTTATTGATGATCACCGAGCGTTGCAGGTCCACATCGGCCAGCGTGAAGGCGCGGGCAGCGTCCACATTCCCGGCACCAACAGCGGGGGCAATCGTCAGCAAACAGGCCAGGAACAGACCCTGGAAACAACGCACAAGCAAACGCGACATCAGTCAATCTCCAGCGGAAAACCAAGAAAACAGCGAGTTCCCGGGCAACGTCCCAAGTCTCATCTGTTCGCATGTCCGCAGTGCCGAACATAATAACACAGCCAACTTCGATATCCACCGTATTTGTTCAAATGGCAGCGAATTAAAAGAGACAGCGAATGATCAAATTCCCTGTCATTCTAGCTCTACCGCATTCATTCGCCGCCTCTTTTAATTCGCTGCCATCCTCCTCATACTCCGCCACCCTCACGCACGCCTTGTGTTATGTCTGAGATTGTGACAATCTGACTCCGTTCATTTGTGGTCGTTGATTTGTTGCCATCAGATCACCCACCAAAAGTCCAACGAAATCGGAATTCTTCATGCGTTCGATGTTTGTATTTGCTGCCTGCAGTTGGTGCTCCTTGAACATGGCCTTCGCGGAAGCGCCTTTCGGAATTCCGCAGCGCACGCCGTGGGTGACGTCCCGGGTAATCGGTTCGCCCGAACCTCCCTCTCCCTATCAAACGGTCCGCGTCTACGAACAACTCAAATTGGATCGCCCGCTGGATATGGCGCCGTGGCCGCTCGGGGGACGCTGGGTTGTCTCCGAAGAGTCGGGTCAACTACATACATTTGCGAAAGACAAGCCGGAACGGACCGAATCGTTTCTCGATGTTCGACGGAGAAATCCGCGCGATCCGCAAGCGTTCGAATCCTGCCGCGTCTGGAGTTTCACCTTTCATCCCAAGTTTGCCGAAAACGGCTATCTCTACGTCTGCTATGCCGATTCCAAACCCCAGCCGTCTCGGACCCGTATCGCACGCTATACCGTCGACGTCAAGAACGGGAAAACGCCACCCACCTGCAATCCCGATACGGAATTCATTGTTCTGGAATGGCTCGCCGGCGAAGACCATTTTGGCGGCTGCGTGAAGTTTGGTGCCGACGGCTATCTGTATTGCCCGGTCGGTGATGGCAGTGGCTATGCCGATGGAAACAGTAGCGGCCAGGATCTATCGGATTTCCAGGCTTCAATGCTGCGGATTGATGTCGATCATCAAGACAAAGGCCGGGCGTATGCGATACCCAAAGACAATCCCTTTTTGACCGTGGCCAATGCCCGGCCGGAGATCTACGCATTTGGGATGCGGAATATCTGGCGGATGAGTTTCGACCGTGCGACGGGCGACCTGTGGGCGGGTGACGTCGGGCAGGACCTGTGGGACATGGTCCTCCGAGTCGAAAAAGGGGGCAACTACGGCTGGTCCGTGACCGAGGGGACTCATCCCTTTCGTCCCGAGCGTCCCGTCGGGCCGTCACCGATTTCGCCTCCGGTCATCGAACACGATCACAGCGAGGCGCGGTCGATTACTGGTGGATTCGTCTATCGTGGATCACGGCAGAAGGAACTGATCGGCACCTATCTTTATGGAGACTTCGATACCGGCAAGATCTGGGGCATCGAGTACGATCGCGCCGCCAAGAAGGTCTTGCGACATCGCGAACTCGTCGACACTGCTTTACGAATTGTGGGCTTTGCTGAGGACCTGGATGGCGAACTGCTCATTATTGATTACACCGGCACCCTGCATCAATTGGTTCCTCGGCCGCCGGTCGCCGCTGCGGCGGTGCCCCAGGAATTCCCACGGCTCTTAAGCCAGACCGGATTGTTCGCGAACACGAAAAGTCATGAACCGGCCCCCGGTGTCATTCCGTATTCCGTGAATTCACCCTTGTGGTCAGACGGAGCTCATAAGGAGCGGTTCATCGCGGTCCCCGGCGACAAGCAAGTGGAGTATCATCTCACGGACTCCTGGAAATTTCCTGAAGGTTCGGTCCTGGTGAAGACATTCGCCCTCGACCTGGAACCCGGCAATGCCCAGTTACGCCGCCGCTTGGAAACTCGCCTCTTGCACATCGAACAGGATCATTGGCGCGGATACACGTACGTCTGGAAAGAAGACCAGTCTGATGCCGAGCTGCTCGATGCGCGAGGTGCCGACAAGAAATTTATTGTGAAGGATCCGAAGGCCCCGGGTGGTCAGCGCGAGCAAGTCTGGCATTTCCCGAGTCGCAGTGAATGCACCCTCTGCCATACCATGCCGGCCAAGTTTGTGCTCGGATTGAATACCCCGCAGATGAATCGCACCCACAACTATGGGGCGGTGCAGGCGAGTCAGCTCGACACCCTGGATCACGTCAGTCTGTTCACTAAACGCTTGTCGGAATATTACGACCGTAAAGATGCGGCTACAGGCAAGATCACATCGGCCCCACGTGAGCGGCTCGTAGATCCCCACGATCCCACGGCGAGCGTCAACGACCGAGCGCGATCGTATCTGCACGTGAACTGTGCCGACTGCCACATCCGCTGGGGCGGGGGCAATGCGTTGTTTCAACTCCAATATACATTACCGCTGGAGGCGACTGGCACGATTAACACGCTGACCACACACGGCGACTTCGGGATTGCAGGAGCGAAAATCCTCGTTCCAGGCGATGCTGAGAAGTCACTCTTGTGGCATCGGATGCGGATCACCGAACGCGGCAGAATGCCGCATGTGGGATCGAATGTGGTAGATCGTCCGGCGGTCGAGCTGATCAAAAAGTGGATTGACGAATTGAAAACGGCGTCTCCGTGATAGAGGTCCCGTGGCAGACGCTGCTAGCGTCTGCGCCACCGACAATTCTTTGTAGCGTCGGCCACGGAGAAGAATCCGGGGGCTTACGCCGCCCGGCTCACCTGAGCAATTCATTATCGACTTCAATGACTCACACGCGGAACAGTCGATTACGTACGCCGTCCAACCGCAATGACTTCGAATAGTGATAAACCTTGGCACCACCGGGGACGTCATTCGCGACGCGTACGAGAAACTCAATCCACTCGGGGCAGTTAAAGGCGGTATAAGTTAGTTCCATGCCGGTGATCAAGTCGGCTGGCTCGCGAGTGAGGTCGGGAAACAACACCGGACCGGTATCGGTCTGATACACATTGTCCCGTTCGTTCACATTAAACGTCTTGACCGGATAGTAGAGGGCGACTCGATAGCGGTCCGTTTCATATTCGGTGCAGGCCGTTAGCGGATGATGCGCATAGGTCGCCGCGATGATGGCTTCGGGGGTCTCCAGCCATTCCCCTGCGCTCTCGTGAACATGGATTTTCAGGGTATCAAATGCCACCGCCGTGTCGCCGGTCTGGCGGTCGGGTTGAGGTCGATTGTGTCCGTACAATTGGACCGTTTGTTCCTGTCCGAGGTACGCGTATGACTTGATATTGAGAAATCGATCGGTCGAAATCACGGGCACAAAATCCGCATTGGGGACCGTCCAGATGTCGCTTTTGACACCGACCCGTTCGGTCTTGCAACTCGCCCCCAGCACGAATCGCTGGGCCGTCCCTGTAGCCTTTTCCGTGATATCACACACGCTATCCAGTTGAATGCGTGCATTGTTGAGCGAATACGGCGGCTGATGCGACACCGTTTGCGGTGGCTTTTTGAGCGTATCAATGCGAAAGGTCAGGAACGATCTGGAGAAATCAATCGTCGGCATGTCCGGTTCCTCGGTATCTCAGGAGAGTCGTCGCGCTTAGAATATTCTGGCGCTGCCGGTCAGCAAGTCTGCTGATCCGGCAGTGTGTCCCCGAGGCTTGGGAAGGTTTTTTCAATTATCATCGCCATGAGCTTGCGAAGATGTACCATACTTGGAACTCGACTCGCAAGCATCTGCAACAACGTAGGTCCGGCTGTGCCTGACGATGCAGACTGGGTTGCTTCTGTTGTAGCCGCGTTTCGCCAGAACGCGGGCGAGTGACTGGCGAGGCCCGCACTCTGGCGAGATGCGGCTACGACGCCGAATGTACGGCACGAGATGAAAGGCCGAAACATGTTGACGAGCGGGCGAGGTCCAGTCGTCGCGGCGATGTTGGCTTTCACGGCGGTCGCAGGTCAGGTCTTAGCCGAAGACTGGCCGCAATGGCGGGGGCCTCGACGGAATGCCGTTTCGCAGGAGACCGGCCTGTTGCGATCGTGGCCCGAGGGCGGCCCGCGCGTGGTCTGGCAGGCGTCGGGGGTGGGATCGGGATTCTCCAGCGTGGTGGTCAGTCGCGGCCTGGTCTTTACGATGGGGAAGCAGGAGGCGGATGTCATCGTCTCTGCCATTCAGGCTGATACGGGCAAGACGGCCTGGACGCGCAAGATCGGTACGACACAGCGCAACCCCTGCTCAACACCAACGGTGGATGATGATCGGCTCTATGCGCTGGATCCGGATGGCGAATTGGTCTGCCTGAATTCGCTCACCGGAGACATCCTTTGGCAACGGAGCTTTCTCGAAGATTTTGCCGGGCGGATGATGTCTGGTCGCGGATATGGCGAGTCGCCCCTGGTCGACGGTGAGAACCTGATTTGTACGCCAGGTGGGCCCGACGCTGCTCTTGTTTCATTAAATAAGCGAACTGGCGAAGTCGTGTGGAAATCCAAGTTACCGGAGTTGGGATCGGCGGGGCGGGATGGTGCCGGGTTCTCGTCGATCGTGCCGCTGGAAGTGGCCGGCGTCCGACAATATGTGCAGCTCGTCGGGCGTGGAGTCATTGGTGTGGCCGCGGCAGACGGTCGATTTTTGTGGGGATTTAACTCCATCGCCAACGGCACCGCGAACATCCCCACGCCCGTTGTGCGGGATGATCTGGTCTTCGCTGCTAATGGCTATAACGCGGGGAGCGTGCTGCTGCAGATTGTCCCGGAAGCGATCCCGCCCGGTAGCCCGCCAGCTTTTAAAGCCAAGGTGGTCTATGAATTAACCAGCAGCCAATTTCAGAACCATCATGGTGGGGTCGTCCTCGTTGGAGATCGACTGTTTGGGGGACATGGCAATAACAATGGTCTGCCCACCTGCCTGGACTTCAAAACGGGAGAGATCCTGTGGAAGCGACGTGGCCCTGGAGTCGGATCGGCTGCCGTGGTTTATGCCGACGGCCATTTGTGCTTTCGCTATCAAAATGGCCTTGTCGCGTTGATTGCCGCCGCAGACTCTGGATATCAATTGAACGGTACGCTGGAAGTGCCGGGCGCCGGCGGAGACAGTTGGGCCCATCCCGTGATCGCCAACAGCCGGTTGTATCTTCGCGAGCAAGACACTCTGTGGGTCTATGATTTGAAGCGCGAGCAAAAAGATCCGGCCACGATCGAGACAATACCAGCATTTGCCGCCTCGAAAGCGACATTCAAAGCCTTGCTGCAGTTGGGGATCTCCGTAGAACCGCTGCGGCTACCCGCCACTCGGCCTGTGCGGGATTCCGCCCAGCGACCCGTGCCTGTGGCAGCAGATAAAGCGCGGCGACTCTACCGCTATGCGGTGGCGCCAGACGCTCCAGAAAAATCGGAACCGCCGGTGATCGTTTCGCTCACCCGGAAGAATCTCACGCCAGAGGGGACGTTTTCCCAGGATTTCGTTGACCTGTTGAAGCAATCCTCGGGATCGCTCGTCCTGAACCTCGCCGGAACACAAGTCTCCGCCGCCGGGCTCGAACAACTTCAGACCTGTCCGCAGATCATGGGGCTCAATCTTGAGCTTTGCAGTCATGTCGATGACGCCGCGCTCGCCTATCTCCCCTTGCTGAAGCAGCTACGAGTTCTCATCCTGACGGGTACCGGCATCACGGGCGCAGGATTGCGCAGTTTGATTCCGCTTGCCCATCTCACCGCGCTCGATCTGGAAGTGTGCGATGGAATTACCGATGAGGCGTGCGAGACACTGGGAATGCTCCGGCAGTTGAGGGCGTTAGTGGTCAAAAAAACCGGCTTCGAGAAACAGATGATTTCCGATGCCGGATTGCAGCATCTCAAACCTTTGGTTGATCTGGAGTTGCTCAATCTTTACGGCAACAAGATTACCGATGCCGGCTTGGTCCATCTGGAGGGTTTCAGCAAATTGAGGGAACTGAATCTCAGTCTGTTGGCGATCACAGATAAAGGACTGGTACATCTGAAATCGCTGAGCCAACTGGAACATCTGGAGCTCTTGTATTCCGTGGGATTTTCCGGCCCGACGATCACGAACGGAGGCATCGCCCCCCTGAGCTCGTTGACGAATCTGACCAGTCTCAATCTGACCGGATCACGGATGACTGACGCAGGGCTGGAGCAATTGCAGGGATTGAAGAAGCTATCGACACTGTTACTGGTACATACGGGCGTGAGTGCTAACGGCATCAAGGTGTTTCAGGCTGCAGTGCCTGGCTGTGTTGTAATTAAAGAGGGGAAATAACAAAGTCGCATCTCGTGATTGTGCCGGACAGGATTTTCCGGCCTGGAAACTTACATTTTAATAGGGCCTGCTCGCTATGTATCACGATCTTTCTCGTCGTCAATTCTTAAAGACCTCGGCTGTTGGCTCCTGTGCGCTGATGGCTTCGCTCAACTTGAGTGTCGCGGCCGACGCGGCGACTCCCCGGATTGACACGCATCTGCATTGCTTTGCGGGACGCGATAATGCGAAGTTTCCGTATCACGCTCGAGCAACCTACATTCCTGAAGAGGTGGCGACTCCCGAACATCTTTTGCAGTGCATGACTGACGCCAAGGTGGACTATGCGATCGTGGTCCATCCCGAGCCTTATCAGGATGACCTTCGCTATCTGGAGCACTGTCTGCAAGTCGGCAAGGGGAAATTGAAGGGGACGGCGCTGGTGTTTGCCGATCGCGATGGTTCGTTGAAACAATTGCCCGATCTCTGTCGCCGGGTGCCAATCGTGGCGGTTCGCGTTCACGCCTATCTTGCCGACCGGTTGCCGCCGTTTGGCAAGCCAGAACTCCAAAAACTCTGGAAAATGGCCACTGATCTGAATCTCGCGGTGCAGTTGCATTTTCAACCGCAGTTCGCGGCCGGGTTCGAGCCGTACATTAAAGAGTTTCCGAAAACCACGGTCATTATCGATCACCTGGGCCGCCCCTTCGGAGCAACGCCGGAAGCCAATGCCACCGTGATGGGCTGGTCGAAGTACGACAACACGGTCATGAAGCTGTCTTCCATCCCCGAGGTGGGAATGCAGACTCAGCAGGAGATCGCGGTAGTGATCCGGAAGCTCACTGATGCCTGGGGTGCAGAGCGGATGATCTACGGCGGCGGATTCAATGGGGCCGCCACAGGTCGCACATACGCCGCCGCATTCGAGACCGCCCGGTCGTATATCGCTCATTTGTCCGCGGATGATCAGGCAAAACTCTTGGGCGGCACGGCACAGAAGCTGTTTAGATTCGGAAGCTAGAGCGCATTAACAGTTCTTCGTAGGCGAGCGTCCGGCATAAGCCGGATGGTTATTAGCGACTGGCCGTAATAATCGACTGCAATAAGTTCATTAAATTCAGCCACAGAAGGACACAGAAAAGCACAGAATAAAAACAGACCACGACTTTTTCGTTCTGTGCTTTTCTGTGTCCTTCTGTGGCTGAAACTCCTCTCAACCCTGACAAAAAGACAAGCTCAAACCGCGTTAAATCAGGAGCGTCGAGATGGCACAATTGATGAGACTCTGGCTGTGCAGTGTGTTGGTCATCATGGGCAACTCTCTTTTCGCGCAAGATGCGACTCCTCAGGCACCGATTTCGATTGGTTCACGCCGTGAACTGCTGGTCGATCAGTATTTGATCCAGACGCTGCGCGACGTGCGATTGGAATTACAACATCCTCAGCCACAGGAGATCGCGATGGAATGCGATCAACCGTGGGAGGGGAGCGCGAGTGGTTATTTTCGCGTCCTGCAAGATGGGCCGAAGTATCGCATGTGGTACATGGCCTATCACTGGGTGTTTGAAGCCGATGACAAGGCGCCGCGTCACCCATTTTATGTGGCCTATGCCGAAAGTGATGACGGGATTAAGTGGCAGAAGCCCGAACTCGGGCTGTATGAGTTCCAGGGTTCTAAGAAGAACAATATCTGCTGTATCGATGTCGTCGATAATTTCACGCCGTTCATCGACACCAAACCGAACTGTCCAGCGGATGCACGATATAAGGCCCTGGGACTTGGGAAGGGTGGACTTCTCGCCCATGCCTCTGCCGACGGGATTCATTGGCGGCGACTACAAGAGGCCCCCATCCTCACCAAGGGCGCGTTTGATTCGCAGAATCTGGCGTTCTGGGATGCTGTTGCCAAGCAGTATCGCGCCTATTATCGTGACTTCCACAACGGCATTCGCGACATTCGGACCAGTACCTCTGCCGATTTCATCACCTGGACCGCGCCTGAGATTCTGCGGTACCCGGCTGGCACTCCTGACGAACAACTCTATACGAACGGGATCAGTCCCTATCACCGGGCTCCGCATCTTTACATTGGTTTCCCGACGCGTTATGTCGAGCGGAAATGGTCCCCTTCAATGCGTGCCTTGCCGGACTTCGCGCACCGGGAACTGCGGGCAAAGGCCGGAGAGCGTATCGGAACAGCGATCACCGACGGTCTATTCATGTCGAGCCGTGACGGAAAGTTGTTTCAACGTTGGGGCGAGGCATTTGCCCGGAATGGCATCGAGCGGCCGGGGACGTGGGTTTATGGCGATTGTTATCAGGCCTATGGACTGGTGGAGACGGCGAATAGATTTCCCGGAGCACCGCCGGAACTGTCGGTCTATCTGCCCGAAAACTATTGGCATCGTATCGCCAAGATGCGGCGCTATACGTTACGCCTCGACGGTTTCGTGGCGGCCCGCGCACCTTTGTCGGGAGGCGACATTGTGACCAAGCCGCTCACCTTCGCCGGGAAAAAGCTGAACTTGAATTTCTCGACCTCAGCGGCAGGCAATGTGCGGGTTGAGCTCTTGGACGCTACCAGCAAGCCTTTGGCGGGATACACACTCGACGACTGTGACGAACTGTTCGGTGACACGTTGGAGCGCACCGTGACCTGGAAAGAGAAGTCGGATGTTTCAGCGTTGAGTGGCAAACCCGTGCAGATCCGTTTTCATTTGCGCGATGCCGATCTGTATGCGTTTCAGTTTGGCGAATAATAAGGGCGTAACAATTAAGAAGAAAAGTTTAGCCACGGATAGACACGGATAGACACGGATTAAACACGGATAAGATTGGGCGAGTAGTTGCCGTTCATCGTGTCTGCGCCAGAAATCCGTGTTTGATCTGTACTACTAACTGTTTATTTCTTTCCTTACCGCGAAGAGTCGTGAAATCAATCCGGAGACAAGTATTTGGGTTCTCACCCCTCCGGGGTGAAGACCGGCTCCTGCTGATCTGAACCTGATCGACGTTGGGGTCGTGACTAAGTTAGGTCTCACTGATCGCCACGTCGGGGCCGAGCTGCAGCCGGACCA
>JAQGHS010000992.1 GCA_028291605.1 Planctomycetaceae bacterium
TGATGAAACCGAACGGCTACTTGATCAACACGGCTCGCGGCGGGATCGTTGAGGAAGACGCGCTCTACGCCGCGCTCTCTTCGGGACAAATTGCGGGAGCGGCCCTGGATTGCTTTGTCGGCGAACCATTGACGGCCCCACCGCGCTGGGCGGAACTCGACAACATCCTGTTGGCACCGCATTCGATCGCGTGGACTGACGAACTCTTCCGAGACATTGGGCGTGCCGCGTGCCAAGGATTGCTCGATCTGGCCGCGGGGAAGAAGCCGCGCGGCGTGGTGAATCCCGAGGTGTTTGATCGTCCATCGTTTCAGACCAAGTGGCAGCGGATTATCGGCCGATAGTCTCGTTTCGACGTCGTCGTAGGATAGGCATCCTGCCTGTCCTACGCGAAGCGACAAATCGCTAACCAAGAGTCTGTGACGATCAATGTGGCGATCGTAGAACGATTGGACTTCGGGTTTGTCACTTGAGGTCACACCGGACAGGCAGGATGCCTATCCTACGCGTCTGCGTACCAATAACGGGAATCGGAATACTATTTTCAGTATTGCCGTCGCTCGGCATTTATTCCACTATCACTGACATGCTCTGCAAAAGGCGAGAAACCTGCCAGACGAACCTGCTATCATCAACTCACGAGCCTGCTCCCCTTGAGAATGCCTATGAGACGCGGAATGCTGACGATTGCGTTTCTGATGACCGTCATCATCGGCACCCTGCCGAGTGACCGGGAACGAGGTCGCGCAGCCGCTGACGACAAAGCCGACAAAGCCTCACCCGCGCCGTCGTTTCAGACTGACATTCAGCCCCTTTTCAAAGCGAAGTGCTGGCGTTGTCATGGTGAGACGGTTCGCAAAGCGGAACTCACTCTGCACACCACGGATGGAATCCTGAAGGGGAGCGAATCGGGAGCGATCATCGTCGCGGGGAAATCGGCTGAGAGTCGGCTGTTCGAAGTGCTGCATGAAGGCGAGATGCCGCCCGACAAGAAGGATCCACTCACGCCGGAACAAATTGAACTGGTCCGGAAATGGATCGATGCCGGAGCCAGCTTTGGAACCGATCCGGCCGCGGCGAAATCTGGCCTCACTCAGCATGATGTCCTACCCATTCTGCTCTTGCGCTGCACGGCGTGCCATGGCCGACAGAAGCAGGAGGCGGGACTTGATCTGCGGACTCGAGCGGGGATCCTCAAGGGGGGCAAGTCGGGACCCGCGATGGTGCTCGGTCAGCCTGACCAAAGTCTGATGTTGAAGCGAATTCACGCGGAGGAAATGCCGCCGCGGGCCCGACTGACGGAAGTCTCGGTCAAGCCGATGGAAGCCGTCGAGATTGAAAAGCTGACCGGGTGGATTGCGCGTGGTGCTCCGGAAATCGCTGATGAACCTGATGTCGCCGGAACGCCCGCCGATACCCTGGTCAGTGATGAGGATCGCAAGTTCTGGGCCTATCAGAAACCTCAACCCGTGACCGTTCCGACGGTGAAAGATGCGGCACGGGTTCACAATCCGATTGATGCCTTCGTCCTGCAAAAGCTGGAAGCAAAAGGCCTGACGCTGGCGACTGAAGCGGACCGGATGACACTCATCCGACGGGCGACGTTTGATCTGACCGGCCTGCCACCAGAACCGGCCGAGGTCGCGGCCTTCGTCGCAGATCAGAGCCCCCGTGCGTATGAAAACGTCCTTGATCGACTCCTAGCCTCGGCCCGCTATGGCGAACGTTGGGGTCGGCATTGGCTGGATGTCGCGGGGTATTCGGATTGCGAAGGGCGCCGTGAGCAACACTTGCCGCGGCCGTATGCCTATCGCTATCGCGATTACGTCGTGCGAGCGTTCAATAACGACAAGCCCTACGATCGCTTCTTGATGGAACAGCTCGCCGGTGATGAACTTGCCGACTGCGAACATGCAACCGAGATCACGCCCGAGATGGCCGACAATGTCATCGCGACGGCCTTCTTGCGGATGCCGCCCGATCCGACTTGGGCCAATCTGACGGGGTTTGTTCCCGACCGATTGGAAGTCATGTCCGACGTCATTGATATCGTGGGTTCGGGCATCATGGGGATGACCTTCAAGTGTGCCCGCTGCCATACTCACAAATTCGATCCGATTCCGCAGCGTGATTACTATCGACTGGTCGCACTCTTCAAAGGTGCCCTCGATGAACATGACTGGCTGAAGCCCGATCAGGGTTCACTGGGCGGCTTGAATTCCAGCTTCGGCGCCCGGACTCTCCCGTACGTTTCAACCGCTGAGCGGCAAGCCTGGCTGCAGCACAATGCCCAAGTCCAGCAAGCGATTGACGCCCTAAAGGCGATGCCGAAAACGCCCGAGATCGAGGCCCAAATCAAGGCCCAGGAGGCCCGGCGAACGCCAGAGCCGAAGATCATGGCCTTGTGGGATCGAGGCGAGCCGTCCCCGACCTACATCTACCGCCGGGGCGACTATCAGAACTCGGGGACTCTCGTCCATGCCGGTGTTCCGGCGGTCTTGAGTGATCCTCAAAAACCGTTCGAAATCCAGCCACCGTGGCCGAATGCCAAGTCGACCGGTCGGCGACTGGCGTTTGCCAAGTGGCTGACTCAACCCGACCATCCGTTGACCGCCCGGGTCATGATTAACCGCATCTGGAAACATCATTTCGGACAGGGCATCGTCCGCAGTGTGGGTAACTTTGGGAAGACCGGCGACGCGCCGTCACATCCCGAATTGCTGGACTGGCTCGCTCAGGAATTTGTTCGGCAGGGCTGGAGCATCAAGGCCATGCACCGCACGTTGATGACTTCCAATGCTTACCGGCAGTCATCGCTCGTCACGCCGCGAAGTTTGGAACTCGATCCCGACAATCGTCTGTTATCTCGCATGCCATTGCGGCGAATGGAAGCCGAAGCTCTGCGCGATTCATTGCTGCTGATTTCAGGGCAGCTGATCGAGCAAGTTGGCGGTCCAGCTGAGCCCGTGCAAGTTCAAGGCGGCGGGCTGGTTGTCGCCGGCAGGCGACGCAGCATCTACTCGCAGCAGCTCCGCAAAGAGTTGGTTTCGTTGCTGGAGAGTTTCGATTTGCCAGTCATGAATCCGAATTGTCTATCGCGAGCGGAATCGCTGGTGGCTCCGCAGGCACTGCATCTTCTCAATGACACCGGTGTGCGGCAACTGGCGGCTCAGTTGGCGGCGCGAGTCCGGAGTGACGTGGGGAATGAACCCGGGCAACAGATCGACCGAGCGTATTGGATTACATTAAGCCGGCCACCGAGTGCGGAAGAACTCGCCGAAAGCAGGCAGATTTTGGAACAGTTGACCGCCCAATGGACGAAGCAATTAGTTGGTGCCGGACAAGCCAACGACGCCAGCCAGCGGGCGTTAGCGACCTATTGTCATACGCTGATGAATTCCGCGGCATTTTTGTACACTGATTAGAAGACATAGTCTTCACCCGATAGGGGTGAGGACACTCGACTCGAACCAGTCGAGGGAATGGGATGATTCGACCGTGACAAGACAACTCTCAGATCCGGACTGCTCGCTACCGATCTCCCGCCGCAGTTTCTTCTCGCATACCGCGTCCGGTCTGCAAGGCGCGGCATTGATGCATTTGCTGGGCCGCGATTTGTTCGCCGAGGGCAATCAGTCCGCCCCTGATTTGCGTCCGCGAGCACCTCACTTTCCGGCCAAGGCGAAGTCGGTCATTCATTTGTTTATGAATGGCGGGCCCAGCCAGATGGATCTGTTTGATCCGAAACCGGAACTCGACAAGCATCACGGCGAACCGTACTTCAGCAAGATCGCCGGCGAAGTGGAGAATGTTTCTGATGCGGGCGCTTTGATGCGCAGTCCGTTTAAGTTTGCACAGCATGGCAAGTGCGGGATGTGGGTGTCGGATGCGTTGCCGCAGATTGCTAAGCAGGTCGATGAACTGGCTCTGATCCGGTCTCTCTATACGACGAATATCACTCATGAACCGGCCCTCTATCTGATTCAAACCGGGCATATGCCATCCGGGTATCCCACGCTCGGCTCGTGGGTCGTGTATGGATTGGGCAGTGAATGCCAAAACCTGCCGGCATATGTGGTCCTCGATGATCCGGCGGGTTTGCCAATTAACGGGGTGGAGAACTGGAACGCGGGATTCCTCCCTCCGCTCTTTCAGGGAACGCGGTTTCGCTCGACAGGGTCACCGGTATTGAATCTGCGGCCAGAGGTCGGCGATGTGCCGGAGATTGCCACGCTGCAACGCGATTTGCTCGGTCGTCTGGACCGACTGCATCAGCGGCAGCGGCCGAGTCAGCCCAATCTGGAGGCTCGCATTCAGAGCTACGAACTGGCCGCACGCATGCAGATGTCGGCGACCGATGCTCTCGATCTGGGGCAGGAGACGAAAGAAACCCAGGAGTTGTATGGCATCGGCCGCGCGCCCACGGATTCCTACGGCCGACGGTGTCTGATTGCTCGCCGGCTAGTGGAACGCGGAGTGCGGTTCGTGCAACTCTATATCAATCAGCAAATCTGGGACAACCATACCGGGCTGGCCACCGACATGAAGGCCGCTTGTGATCGGACCGACCTGCCCATCGCCGGTTTGTTGCAGGATCTGAAGCAACGGGGATTGCTCGACGATACGTTGATTATCTGGGGTGGTGAATTTGGCCGATTGCCCATCGCGCAGCTTCCCAAGGACAAGGACGAGAAAAAGGCCGGGCGCGATCACAATAAGAATGCCGCCTGCTCCTGGATGGCCGGGGGTGGAATTAAAGGGGGCACAACATATGGCTCAACGGACGACTTCGGTTTCGCGGCGGCTGAGAATAAAGTGAGTGTCGCGGATTGGCACGCCACAATCCTGCATTTGCTCGGAATGCATCATGAGGAACTGTATGTGAACCAGCAGGGGTTGAAAGAGAAATTGACCGGCGTGCAGACGGCGCGAGTTGTAAAGGAAATTCTGAGTTGAAATCGAACGACGAGGTTCTAAAAAAATCAGGTGAGCCCGGCGGCGTAAGCCCCGGGATTCTTCGTCCGTAGGATAGGCATCCTGCCTGTCACTCGCGCAGCGACAAAGCGCAAAACCTATACGGCGATCAGAATGGCAATCGTAAGATGAATGGACTTCGGGTTTGTCACTTGAGGTGACAAAAGACAGGCAGGATGCCTATCCTACGGAAGAATCCGGTGGCTTACGCCTCCCGGCTCGCCTGGGTCTTATTTGAGGAGATTCTTCCAATCCGCAGCCATTCGCCGCATCCCTTCCCCGATGCTGACCGGGCACTGATAGCCGAAATCCTGTTGTGCTTTGGCGACTGAGTAGTAATGAGTGCCGCCGAGTTGCAGTGCCAGGA
>JAQGHS010001009.1 GCA_028291605.1 Planctomycetaceae bacterium
CGCAATTCCGTTAAGGTTGGATTGCAGGCCATTCCACAATACTGCTCAGAATGATGTCACCAGCCATGACCGACTCCGCGAAGCCAGCGACGACTCCGACTGAACGCACACCGATGACCGTTCCCCGCTTTGTGCGGGCCAAGCAGCGGGGCGAAAAAATCGCGATGCTGACCGGGTACGACTTCCTGTGGGCGGGCATTCTGGATGATTCCGGTATCGACGCCGTACTGGTGGGAGATTCCCTGGGCATGGTCGTGCAGGGCAAATCGTCGACGCTTCCCGTGACTCTCGATGAAATCATCTACCATGCGGAAATGGTGTGTCGGGCCGTGAAGTCTGCACTGGTCATCGTCGACCTCCCGTTCCTGACGTTCAACATCAGTCCGGAGGAGGCGATTCGCAATGCCGGCCAGATCATCAAGCGGACCGGCGCTGCAGCCGTCAAGCTGGAAGGAGGCGTGAATCAGGCGGAAACCATTCGACGCCTCAGCAATGCCGAGATCCCCGTGATGGCGCACGTGGGAATGAAGCCGCAATCGATGCTCAAGTATGGCGGCATGAATCGCATTCAACGCGATCGCGAGCAATTGTTGAACGACGCGAAAGCTGCGGCCGACGCAGGTGCCTTCGGAATCGTCCTGGAACTGATTCCGCGCGAGATCGCCAAAGAAATTACCGCATCTGTCTCGATTCCAACCATCGGCATTGGTGCCGGCCCCGATTGCGATGGTCAGGTGCTCGTCACCCCTGACATGCTGGGGCTGACGTCGGGCTTCAATCCGAAGTACCTTAAACGATTCGCCGATCTGAGAACTGAAGCCCAGCAGGCTTTCAAGGACTACATCAGTGAAGTCCGTGCCGGGACGTACCCGGACGCCGAGCACTCTCATTGACGGCCAGCGCTCCGTAGACCAACTCTCTGAGTCGGATCTCTTCGTCAGGACAGAGCACCCGACTCACTGACGCCTGCCTATGAAAGCTAATCCGCTACTCGTTGGGAAAGCATGATACCGAAGGCTGCAATCCTCACCGTCTCTTCGCAGTCATCACGAATCACTCCGTGAGTCGATGTCCCGCAGTTCCGCCAAACGCCAACGAGCACTCCTTCGCCCGCGATCTTAATACATTGGAACGTACGGCTTAGTTGTAGTCGTCCTTCTGTGAGTTCGCATTGATCGCATTTCCACTCTCTGCGCATCCACCAATCCGGGAACGAACCCTTCAGTATTCCCGAACAAACTCGCACTCCATCGACGTGAATGTACCAGTTATAGTCGCCCAGCGTGCTGCCATTTGGAATGAGCAATTCGCAGTTCGCTCCGTTCAGCCAACGCCAATTCAACTTGTTCTGAAATGCCTGCCACCAGTCTGAACGTGTGATTTCGATGGTGTCTTTGCCAACCGTACACACACATTGTGACTTCTTCAGATTCCCACCGAGTTTGCAATGAAATCTCATTAACGACTCCAGCAGGAGTTTTCCGACATTTTCATACCCGGAAATCTGCGTTCAAAAACGCCTTCCGGCTAGTCAAACCACACGCCGTCCGCACCCTCTCGAGAACCTCAGCACCTTTCTCGCGAGCCCTTCGGGCGCCTGCCCGCAGTATGTCTTCCACAGTCGCAGGATCGGCGGCTAGTTGCTCACGACGGGCACGCGCGGCCGCGAAATGGACCCACGCTGCTCTGAACAGCGTTTCCTTAGCCTCACCGTAACCCATGCCTCCCTTCTTATACTTGACTGCCAAGGCAGCTTGTTCATCCGGAGACGCAAAAAGTTGATACAACTGATAGATCGCAGAGGTATCTGGATCCTTGGGGGACTCCACGGGAGTCGTGTCGGTCTTGATCGACATTATCCGCTTCCGCAGAGGCTTCTCTCCGGGAAACAACTCGATCGTGTTCCCGTAGCTCTTCGACATTTTCTCGCCATCCACGCCTGGGACTTTGGCTGACTCATCCAACGTCTTGGCGTCTGGTAGAACCAGCACTTCACCAAAAATACTGTTGAATCGCTGGGCAATGTCGCGAGTGACTTCGATGTGTTGAATCTGGTCCCCCCCCACCGGGACGAGATCGCTGTCATACAACAGAATGTCGGCGGCCATCAGCACCGGGTAGGTAAACAGCCCCGCATCGGCCGGAATGCCTTTGGCTTTCTTGTCCTTGTAGGAGACGCATTTCTCGAGCAGGCTCATCTGCGTGACCGTCATCAACAACCATTGCAACTCGGAGACTTCCGGCACATCCGACTGGCGAAACAGAGCCGCCTTATCGGGGTTCAGTCCCAGCGCCAGCAGATCGAGCGCGGCGTCCTGAATATTCTGCCTAAGGACTTGCGGTTCCCGAACAGTGGTCAGCGCGTGCAAGTCGGCGATGAAGTAGAAGGCTTGCTCGTTGTTTTGCAGGTCGATGTACTGCCGAATGGCTCCGAAGTAGTTGCCCCAGTGGAAGCGACCGGTGGGCTGGATACCTGATAAGACTCGCATGAATGATTCTCGAAGCGCGGGCGGGGAAGGTGTCAGTGAATTTTCTGAGTTTGGAGGCAATCAGCTACTCTGCCGGTTTCTGCACATTGTCGCCATACAAGGCGATGTAGCAAGTGTGCTGACTTATCACGCGAACTACCCGAATCTTTGGACTGCGTTCATTCATCACTACATTCCAAATGCTAGAGGCGGAAAATCCACCGAAGGTGATGGGAAAATGTCCGAAATCGTCTCCCCAGACAAAATAAACCATACTGAAACTCGTGACCGTATCATTGATCTGAGGTTTCACTGGACTTGGCTCACGATTTGCCGCAAAGTGCTTATCTAGCGGAAGATCGAATCGCATTGTGCCCTAGAATTGCCCATTCAGCTCATTCGCAGCGAATCCAAGGAGTTGTCATGCGGAGTTTCCACGCCGATTGGCGAACATCACGACGTCAGTTTCTCGCGGTCTGTACGGTAGGTGCCGCGGCCAGTTATGCAAATTTGGGGTTCTCCGCGGACGCGACCACCGACCTCGCCAAGATGCGAGAAAAGGCCATCAACTACCTGCGGACCAGCCAGGCCGAAGACGGCAGTTGGACGACGAAGAACTTTCCGGGGCTGACGGGACTCGTTGTCACCGGGGCCTTGGAAAATGGCGTCAAAGTTGACGATCCGATGGTTCAAAAAGCCTTGACACACTTGTTGACTCATGTCCAACCCGACGGCGGCATTTACTTCGTGAAGAGCAATTTCCGCAATTATGAAACGTGCATCATTATCGTCGCATTAAAGACGGCCAATGCGGATGGGAAATACACAGACGTCATTGCCAACGCCGACAAATTCGTCCGGAAACAACAATGGGACGAGGAAGAGAACAAGGAGAAGACCGACGCCTACTACGGCGGAGCGGGCTACGGCGGAACCTCGCGGCCCGATATGTCGAACACGCACTATCTGGTCGAAGCACTGCGTGCCGCGGGCGCTAAAGCCGATGACCCCGCTTTGCAAAAAGCGTTAGTCTTCATTTCACGCTCACAGAATCTGGAATCCGACAAGAACGACACACCGATCTCTGCCAAGTTCAACGACGGTGGATTCTACTACACCCCGGCCGGCGGTGGTTCATCAGCAGCAGGCAAAGAAGCCAACGGCGGACTCCGTTCCTATGGCAGCATGACTTACGCCGGCTTGAAGAGCCTGCTTTATGCCGGTGTCGATAAAAACGATCAACGAGTCAAAGCGGCCTACACGTGGATCCAAAAACATTACACGGTCGCCGAAAACCCCGGTCTGGATCAGGAGGGTTTGTACTACTATCTCCACCTGTTCGCCAAAGCGCTGGACGCGATGGAAGTCGCCGAAGTCGAAGACAAGACCGGGGCGAAACACGACTGGCGCGGAGACCTGATTGCTTATCTCAAGAAGGCCCAGCGAGAAAATGGCAGTTGGGTCAACGACGAACGCAAATGGAACGAAGGGGATCCGAGTCTCTCGACCGCGTTTGCGTTGCTCGCCTTGAGCCACTGCGACGCCAAGCCTGCGAAGAAGTGATGGCGATAACCGCTCTTCTTCTCAAGAGGATTGGCCACAGAATGACACGGAAGAAACACGGAATAGAAGAAGACTTTTCTTGAATTTTTCCGTGCACTTCTGTGTTTTTCTGTGGATAAAATCTCTTCTTGAGTTGAAACTTTTCAGCAGTAATAGGGACCGCTAGGCTGCAGTTCGGCCGGATTGCAGAAGTCGCAAGGGTTCGGTTCTGCCCGTCTGCATGGCAGGCCACAGGGCTGCGATCAGACAGAGAATCAGCGTCATTAAGAATCCCACCCCGATCTGCATCCACGGGACGATCAATGGCGTAATCTGTCCGCCTCGAACATTGACGTAACGTGTAATTCCGGTCCCGCAATATCCCGCGGTGACGCCGAACGCGAAGCTCAGCAGACATGCCGCGACACCCACCAGAATGGCCTCGCACAGAATCATGCGGAACAGGCCAAACCGCGTAATGCCAATCGCCCGCATCACCCCCATCTCCCACCGGCGCGCACGAATTGACGAGACAATCGTGTTAATGACGCCCAGTGATGTCACCAGCAACGTGACCAGTGGCAAACGGCTTAAGAGCCAAATGATGCCGTTCGCTCGTTCGCGGATCGCGATCTGAACTCCCTCTCTCGAACGTATATTCACAGTCGTGGAATAGCCGCTGCCGTTTCCGCGGCCTCCTCGACCAAAGCCGCCACCACCCATGCCCATACCGAAGCCACCCATTCCCATGCCGGGACCACGCCCCCGGGCCAGGCTGGGATCATGGTTTTTCTCGGTAATCGCTTGCAACGACGCTTTGACATCCTCTTCTTTTACTGTGCCGTCAGTATTGATCCAGAACGCATTGATGCGCTGGGTACCAACATCTTTACGAACTTGATCGAACGCCGTGAACATCAACCCGGAGGATCGCCCGCCGCCGCGATTTCTCAGTCCCACCTTGCTCATCCAATGCCAGCCGGTCATCGACACAACACCGGCAATTTCGTATTCGAGAACTTGCTTAGGATCATCAGGATGCAGCACGCCAAACTTGCCGCCGACCGTCAGGCCGCTCTCACGTTCGAAGTGATCGGGAACCAGGCAATATCGCCCCTGCTTGAGTTTGGCGATGGCCTCATCGCGCGTGCCCGAGACGAATTTGAAATTGAAAATGGGTTTCTTACCACCAAGTCCGAGATCAGGATCGATCCCCACCAGCACGCAATTGTCCTGGCGAGAACTCGTCGCCCGCACTTTGGCACCAGTCACATCCGTCGCGAATTTGACTTGCTCAGAAAGGCAGGGCAGAGAACGCTCGGGAATGACACCCTTCATGTGTCGCACCGCGTCCACCGCCGAATCCGGAATACCGCTCGGAGTCATGACGACGACCATATCGGGAACCCAATCGCCCGGAGTGTAAGGCCCGAGCATCGTATAGCCCCAGGTCTGCATGGCCACGAATAGTCCCAACCCCAAGGTCAACGCCACCGTCGTACCCAGTGTTCGCCAGAGATTCGTCGACAACTGCCGCTCCAACAGTTTCGGACTGAGTCCAAAGAGTCGCGCGATGATCGGTCCGAGCAACTTTTCGGTGATGAGAATCGTGACCGGTGCGAGGAAGATGATGCCAACTCCCAGGCAGGTACAACCGAAGGCGGCAGAGATGATATACCGCGACGTGTCCGGCATTGGCACCCAAAAGACGAGTATCGGATTCACGGACACGAGGACCAATCCGACCACTGTTGCAATCCACGACAGGCGAGTCACGGGCACCGGAGATTGTGGTCCCATAGCATCGAGCGGGCTGACGCGAGTCGCCTTCCACGCCGGTGGAATCGCGGCCAACAATGCCCCTCCCACGGAACACAACCCCGACATCGCAATACACCAGGTACCCAACGACGCGCCGACGGGAAACAGGTCGGGACGCATCTTCGTAATGAATTCCAGCAAACCCCATCCCGCCAGCAAACCGCCCCCCCAACCAATCAGGCCAAGGAACAAGCTTTCAAGCAAGATCATCGTCGCCACTTGAGCCTTCGTGAACGAAATTGCCCGCAACATGGCGAACTGACGAATGCGTTCATCAACGCCCATGCTCAGCGTGGAAAAGATGATAAAGAGAGCCGCCAGCAACGAGATTCCCGTCGCCGCATAAGCCTGGGATTTGACAGTCTCGTTGGTTGTACTGTCCTGCAATTCCGAATCCACATCCGCCAGCGAGACCAACTCAGCCACCGAGCCTGCCTGGGTGAGCCGAGGCATCCAGTTTTGTTTGAACTCCTCGACTTTGAAGCCGTTCTTCAGCGCGATACCCGCGAGATCGTACTTGCCGGAAGTTCCCGCAATACGTTCGGCCAGCGGCAACGGTACATATAGCGCCGCACTCGCCGGACCACGGGTCAGCGGCGGACCGCGCATGGCAGGCAGGCCGATGATGGCCGGGGTCGAGGGAAGCGGTTTGCGTTGCTCAACGATACCGACAATCTTGAGTTTGACGGGCTCCGAGCGCATGCCAACGCCCACCTCGACTTCATCGCCGAGCTTGACCTTCAATTGTTCGGCAGCGCGGCTGCTGATGGCGGCTTCCATCGCATCGGGCTTCTGGGGATCGGCCCAGTTTCCTTCGGTGACGGAATACGGTGCCTCGACGGCATTGGTTCCGACCAGCATCGGGGCACGATTGAGGCCCCCTCCGCCACCTTGAACAAAGTTGACGCGGCCGCCAAAGTCGGGAAAGGAATGGACGCCCCCGGGAGGGTCAACGCCGCCTGGACTGCTCGGAGTATTTGCGGGATTCGGTATATTCGGAACTCCGGCTTGCGCGGCATCGTCGTCTGCATTGCCGCGTTCTATCGGCGGACGAATGCCACCTCGATCGCGGTTTCCTCCTCGCTCTTCAGGGGGTGCCCCGAACTTGGTTACCCGAGCCCGCGCCTGCAAGATGGGATCGATGACGGCGACCGCAGGGTCTTGGCGCAACGTCTCGATGACATCCGGTGAGAGTCGCGCAGCGGGAGGGCCGAACATTTCGCCGCCCCCCTGACCCTGGGTTCCTGGCTTCGGCACTGGCAAAACGACAAAGGTGTAACGGCCGAGGTAGTTCTCTGAGAACTCATCGAACTTGGCGATCAACGAGTCGTAACTGCTGACCACCCATACGACGATGCAGGCGGCAGCCACCGTAGAAAACAGGGTCAACAACATGCGCGCCGGGCGATGCCGCATATGGGCGAAGACCAGTTTGGCGACGACTTTCAGGTCGGTGGCATTCATGAGGGGAGCGATCGGCGTGTAAGGAATGTAGCCTGACTCTCTGAGTCGGGAGTATTTTCGTGAAAGCACCCGACTCGGAGAGTCAGGCTACAACAGTCGCCCGCCTACGGTGCGTTCACAATGTCCTGGTAATGCGCGGCCAGCGCATGCGGGTTGTTGAATGACGCTGTAGGAAATTCGGTCAACACCTGACCGTCCTTCATCACCACTACACGTTTCGCCCAGCGAGCCACTGCAGGCTCGTGTGTGACAACGACAATCGTCCGCCTCTGTTCGGCACACAGTTCCTGCAGGAGCTGGCAGATGTTCTGGCCACTCACCGAGTCGAGGCTTCCTGTTGGTTCATCGGCCAAGACGACGGCCGGATTCGTAATCAATGCCCTTGCGATGGCGACTCGCTGCTGCTCGCCCCCACTGAGAGCATCAGGGCGATGGTGCCGCCGAGGAGTCAAACCAAGTCGGTCCAGTAATGGCTGCAGCCGTTCTTCCAACTTCGAAGACTGACCATCCGCCAGGAGCGGCAGCGTAATGTTGTCTTCAGCCGTCAATGATGGGATCAGGTTGAACGCTTGAAAGACGAGACCAATCTTACGACGACGAAAACGCGTGAGCTGTCCGTCGGACATCGTCGACAGATCCGAACCGTCTACAAAAACCTTGCCCGAGTCCGGCCAGGTCAAACCAGCGGTCACATGCAGCAGCGTGCTTTTGCCCGAACCGCTCGCCCCCATGATGGCGACGAATTCCCCGCTGGCCACCGACAGCGACACATTGCGAATCGCTTCGATCGTCGACGTTCCCTGGCGAAAGCTTTTGGTTGCCCCTTCCACACAGACAGGAAACGCGGCTCCTGGAGGGGGCGGCGAGGACGATTGAGGCTGGGCCTCGGAAACAAGTGATACCGCCATCAGGGATCAATCCTCTCCATGTATTGTCGATTAGTTCGATTGCCGACTATCTCGTCTTAAGCAGAATTTCCGGAATGCAAGTGTCTTCATCGGGCTTCACGGTCACTCTGGCAATCGGTTGATCGGGCTTGTCAAAACGGCCTTTCAGCCGGTCAGCTCCGCGGATTTCTTCGCCCCCCTCAACCGTAATCACCGGCCAGACAATGGTCAGCGAGTATTCGCCCGGCGGTGCTCCGTCATCACCAAGATAGGTACCGACCTTGAACGTGCCATCCTGCTCCACGAACGCAAACGGCTCAATCGTCCGCTTGGCCGGGTCTTTCAAAGGAGTGCTGGGGCGGCACCGAATTTCCGCACCCACCGGCGGCTTGCCATCCACGAGAATCGACCCCGAAACCGGAAAGACCGGTAGCTCGGGCCTCTCAACTTCCCCGCATCCGACACAAACAATCAGAAGCAACAGGGGCAAGTAAGGCCCAGCAAGGGACCAACGCAACATAGACACGCTCTCATCAGGTAAACGGAACAACGCACGATTCTTAGAATTCGCCAATCGTTTCGCCGCCGTCTTTCGTCAACAAGGCGATCAAAATGTCCATTGACATGTTCTCGGACAAGAACCTGGCGCTGCCGTCGCACAGTCCGGAAATCGCACCACCGTTGTGGAAGCTGTAAATCCCTTGAGAATTAGACCAATTCATGACACGGGTACCGCCAACGGCGGGTGGTGTGGCACCGTTCCATCCCTGATACGTGACCGACTCATACGCCGCCCAGCACCCCCAGAACTTGGGATTGGTCATGGCGGTATTTGTCGCCTGCTGGACTCGGCCGATGTAATAGTTGGGGCGTCCTGCCTGTTCGGACAGCAAGATCGTATTGGAGAGTCCGTCGGTAATATTTTTGATCGGTGTGATTCCACCGACAACCGACGAAGATGCCGAATTGCAGGGGTTGCAGGGTGCCGTCGAGCCCGTTTTCGTGATGAGGTGGAACACGACATAGTCACCGGCGATTCCGGTTGAAGTCGTCGTCGCGGGGGAACTCGGAGCCAGATCCATCACGCGCGGGTTGCCGGGCGACGTCGGGCATAGATACGTCGCGACAGGGGTCATCACCACACTCTGATTTTCTGGGGAAAACCAACTCTTGCTTGAATTCCACGCGTTGTAGACATTGGATTGCTCGATGAATGGCAACAGCTTAAAACCCCATCCATGCCCACTATCCAGAGCGGTCGTCAGCGAGGCCCGATTGGGAAAACCGCCGTGTGCATCGTGATAGTTGTGAAATGCCAACATCATTTGCCTGACGTTGTTTCGGCACTGGGACAACCGTGCCGATTCCCGCGCCAGTTGAACTGCGGGCAGCAGCAAGGCAATCAGCACGGCGATAATCGCAATCACAACGAGCAATTCGATCAGCGTAAAACCACGTCGACCAGGCGCAACCATAATTGTTCCACGATTGAGTTCGGACGGAGACAGTGTTTATGGCGGAACACAGAACGCACTTTTCGTTCCGGATAGCATGCGAGATCTCGGTGGAACGCGAGCTCAGTGAATACCCGGGATTTTGCCGAGGTGTGGGAAAAACGCAGACAGACAAATGCCGATGGCCATCGGCTCTCTGGCGTTTTTTTCATCCGGAATGACGTTTTTTTCGCCGTAAGACTCGGCGATTTTAGAATTGGACTGCGGTGAGGAATCACCACAGTCCAAATAGACTGCTGCCCAGCTGACGATCTACTTCGTCTTCAACGTGCCGACCAATTCGGAAACATGCTGACACCCTTCAGCGGCGATGACTTCGTCCAGTTGATCGACCAATCGCGTCGCCAGAGTCGGATCGTAGAAATTGGCCGTCCCAATCTGTACGGCCGAGGCCCCCGCGACCAGGAACTCCATCACGTCGTCGATGTTGCTGATGCCGCCAACTCCGATGATGGGAATCTTCACCTTTTGAGAAACCTGCCAAACCATCCGCAATGCCAGCGGCTTGATTGCCGGACCACTGAGCCCGCCGATGATGTTCCCGAGAATCGGGGTCCGCTTGCGCCAGTTGATGGCCATCCCTTGAAACGTGTTGACCAACGACACAGCGTCGGCGCCGCCGTCCGCAGCCGCCTGGGCGATCTGCACGATGCTCGTCACATTGGGAGTCAGCTTGGCGATGATGGGCAACGGACAGGCCTCACGGACGCGACGGATCACTTCGGTCGTCTTCGCCGGATCTGTCCCGTAGTCCACGCCATGGCTGACATTCGGGCACGAGATATTCAATTCGATCGCCGCCAATTTGTCGAATTGCCCCAGACGTTCGGCCATGGCCGCGAATTCGTCTGCATTCTGACCGGCGATGTTCGCGATCACCGCGGTGCCCAGCGAGAGCAGATAATCGAGGTGCTTGGCGATGAACGCATCCAGCCCGTCGTTATCGAGCCCGATCGAATTCAGCATGCCGCTGGCGGTTTCCACGGTGCGCGGAGTCGGATTTCCGGCCCGTGGTTGCGGAGTGATCGTCTTGGGGATGACTCCGCCCAGTTTGGAAAAGTTGGCGTACGCCGCCATTTCGCGGGCGTAACCGAATGTTCCGGAGGCCACAAGTACCGGATTCGCCAAACTCAGGCGATTCAATTGGACGTTCAAACGAGATGACACGGCGGCTCGATCGTGAAAGACACAATGTTGGCTGGAGCGGGATGATTCCATCCCTGTTCGCGACTGACAGTACGAATCGTAACTCTCTGGCGGCAGCACGGCAACTTGGTCGAATGGGCAATCGCGAGGCGAGCGTCCGGCGTAAGCCGGATGGTTGTTAGCGACGTTCAGTCACCTTCCGGTGGATTCAAATCTTGCAGCGGGGTTCCACTCTACTCCAGCAACCATCCGGCTTACGCCGGACGCTCACCTTTCGCCTGCGAACAATCCAGTCATCGCACTTGTCCAGCGAATTTGACCCGCTTCGTGTCCAGTAAACAGCCCTTCAGTCCTATAGTCCTCAAAGTCGCGCAACTGCGCACCCTCAGTCGGCAAAAGGTGACCTCAATAGTGGAAATTCGTTTGCGTCAGGATTGTCTTTAAGTTTGTGACCTAGATTAAAAGTGTGACCGCTTCCACCCGGTAACTGCTCGTCAGAACAGTGATCCGCTCCACAAGAGTTCCGGGAACAAGACACGAGATGAGTCTGGGATGACCACCGAGTTCGAACGGGCCACAGCGTAAACGTGAGATTGGGACGTTGCGACAGCAGTCGCCGCCCGCATCGATCTGAACAATCCTTGTCGCCGCGTTATCCAGCAGGTGTGCTGGACGGGGGCAAGACGGTCATCTTCATCCTCACAAGAGAACCCCTGATGCTAAACTCATTGATCAATCTGCCCGCTTCCGTCCCCAGCCTCTTTCGCAGTTTGCAGGCCGGCAAGAAGCGGCGTACGGTGATCAGCCGCAACTGCTTTAATTCCGTGGAAAACCTGGAAGCCCGCGAGCTGTTGTCGGCCGCGAATTCCGTGACCGATCACGCCGGTGTGCCCCGCATTATCAACGGCACAACGACCTCCAGCTTCACCGCTGTGGGAGCCGCCACTTATACTTCGTCTGCAGCCGTCACGACACAAAGCACGGGAACCCTGATTGCTACGCAATGGGTGCTGACGACCGCCACCGCCTCCAAGGGCCTCAGCGGCCTGACCGGCGGGGCATCCGCCTCGATCGTCCTGGGTGGCGTTACTTACACCGTCGATCAGATTGTGGTTTATCCCAAATACTACGCCGGCAGCATCGATTACCGACAAGACATCGCCCTGTGGCATCTGTCGACCGCCGTGCCCGGGACGATTACGCCCTTGATCGTTTCCACGACTCCGTTCGCCGCGAACGGGACCGCCACGCTGGTGGGATTTGGTGGAACGGGAACGAGCACGACAGGCTCCGACGGGACCTTCGGTACCAAGCAAACCGCCACAACCAAGGTCGAACGCGTTTCGGCTTCGCAATTGGTCTGGAAGCTGGACACGACCGAAGGCACGTTCGCTCCGAACGATATCGGTGCTCCCGTGTTGAAGCTGGTTGGCAGCACATACCAGGTCTTCGGTCTGAACACCTATCACTCGACGACCACCGGTAAGAAGGGCGACATGTCCTACAGCACCCGGACGGACTTCTACACCGGTTGGATCGACAATACGCTCGGCCTGACTCATCCGGCGGGCACGACAGACGACTTTATTGATACCCCCAACCTCCTGCTCACTGGTGTGCAGAACAAAAAGATTACGCTCGGGTCGAGTACATCGACTGCCGACTTCACGGGTAAGTTCAACCAGTATGGCGACGTTGATGTCTTCAAGGTGGTCACACAACTCGACGGCTATGCGACGTTTGCTCTCATCAACTCCGCCCCCAGTGCCTCGCTGCTCGACACCAAGCTCGAGATCCTGGGATCCGACGGTGAGACCGTGCTCTTCACGAGCGACGACAACTCGAACACAGATCTCAACAGTTCAATCGGAACGTATTTGGCCACTGGCACCTACTTCGTCCGGGTCAGCAGTTATGTCGATTCGCAGAAGGGGACATACCGCCTGACGATCAAGGACAATTTTGACAATGTCAGCGACACCAGTACAGATGCCAAAGCGTTGACTCCCAGTTCAATCGGTTCCATTGCCTCAGATGTCTTTATCAACACGACGAGCGATGTCGACTGGTTCAAGTTCAGAGCCAATAAGTCTGGCAAATACCAGTTTGACTTCACTCACACCAATCCCGCCAGTTTTGATCCGGTGCTGGAAGTGTTCAACTCGGTGGGCGTCTCACTCGGTCAGAACGACGATATCGGTGGCTCGGGTGCGAACCATCTGGACGCTCGGGTAACAATCAACGGCATTGTTTCAGGTCAGACCTACTACCTGAAACTCACGGGCTACTCGGTCTTGGGCGTGGGGAGCACAGGCTTAGGAAAATTGGCCGGCAAGAAGATCGGCTAGTCCGACAGATTTTCCAATGGTATGAGAAACATAAACAGCGGGCGTCTCAGAGCAACTTGAGACGCCCGCTGTTGTTCTTTCACGTGGACAAACTGAGCCTGACTCCCAGAGTCGGGCTACAAGAATGACCGGCTGGAAGCCAATCCTACGGCAGCGGCTGCGAACTTCGCAGATATCCGAACAAATCCCGAACCTGCTGCTCGGTCATATCCTTCAACAAGCCCTCCGGCATCAGCGATTTCCGCTGCGGCACCAGTTCTTCGATTTGATCGCGGGCAATTGTGACGCTCTGGCCATCGATACCTCGCAGCACAACTACTTGGGAATCCTGGTCGATCAGGAATCCGTTCAATGAGCGACCATCGGTCGTCACGATCAAGACGGTCTCAAATCCTTCACGCAGTTCGGCGCTGGGATTCACAATGTTCAACAGGATGTTGTGAACATCGTCGCGTTTGTAGGTTGTCAGGTCGGGGCCGATTTGCCCACCCTGAGCAAACAACGTGTGACACTTCGCGCACGTCGCGTTGTAGAGTTTCTTACCCTCGTAAGGATTGCCCGAATCCGATTTCACAACCGTCATCAGCCGCTCCACAAGCTGCTGCATTTCGGCAGTCGACGCACCTTCGAGACTTCCCCAATGCTTGGTAATCAGGCTGGCCAGCTGCGTGTCGCGATGCACCGTCAGCTTGCGAACCACGTCGAGGGAAATCGCGTCCTTCGGGATCTGCTGCATATCGACCGCAGTCAACAATTGCAACGCCCAACTCTTGCGGCTGGACAACAACGTCAGAGCCACGCTCTGGACATCAGGCGAGAGTTTCTTCCACAGTTCCAGGACTGTCGCCGCAATCTCGGGCTGTTCGTTTTGTGGCAGCGAAGTCAGGACCTCGCGCTGCAGTGCTTCGTCGGCCGTTTCCTTCAACAAGCTCAACAACACTGGCACGCTGCGCGGTTGCTTCACCTGTCCCAGGACTTGGATAAACTGCAAACGATCCTTGGCGACAGCTTTTGGATTAGCGATGACCGCGAGAGCCTCGTCGATCGCAGCAGCGTCTCCCTGGCGAACCTTGAGAGCCGTCGAACCGCCCCCTGAGCGAGCAATCGCCGTAACCAATTCTTCGGGCAAGCTGCCCAGCGAACGCCCCTGATAGGCTTCTTCAAAACCGGCCATCAATTGCTTGGTGGCATTACCACCGGGCGAAAGTTCGAGCAACTTCGCGCAGATCGAAAGATCTTTGCGATTCCCCGTCGCGGCGTAACGCCGCATGACGCGGTTGATCAAGAACTCTTCAACAACGGGCAGCTTCCAAACCTCTTTGTCCGAGAACCACGCAATCACTGCATCGGGATGTTTTGCGGCATGGGCTTCCATCGCCCACCAGATTTGCAGCGGGACCCGCGGATCCTTCGTATCCTCCGAATGATTGGCCAGTCCGCGCAGAATGGCCAGCGACAGATCGAACGGCAACCGCTTGGCCGTCGCGGCGAGCTGACTCCGTACTTCCACATGGCCTTCGCCCTTCGCTAGGTCTGCCAGTTGCCGACCAATCGGCGACGAAACAGTCTTCTCGTCACCCAGCAGCCGGACGCTCCACAGACGCACCTGGGGGTTAGCGTGTTTCAGCAATTCCGCGGCAATCTCGTCACTCCAGCCGCCGCTGTTGTAGATGCCCCACAGTGCTTCCAGAGCCAGTTGGTCATCGTGACTGCGGAGCAGCTTCAACAAGACCGGAACGGCCGCGGCGTCTCGACGATCACCCAGTAACCGCTGCACCGTCTGGCGCGTCCATTGATTGGGACTGGCCAGAGACTCCACCAATTCAACTGTCGGTTTCTTTCCAAAATCTACCATCTTTACCGGCTTCGCACCCTTTTGCTTGATGCGGTAAATGCGCCCGTTGTCGACCTCGAGATATCCCTCCTGGAATTGAATGTGGCTGCGATGCGCGTCACACCAGTCGGCCACATACAGGGCTCCGTCGGGACCATGCTTGATATCAACAGGCATGAAGCGGACGTCTTTCGACGTGATCGCGCGCCCGATGTCGTTCGTCTTGAATGTCGAACCGGTGACCTCGACGTCGCTCATGACGACATGGTTCAACAGGGGTGCGACGGCGAAGATCTTGCCGTTGTACTTTTCAGGAAATGCACCGCCCGAGTAGATCGCAAAGCAATGCGTAAACCGCGGAACTTTGGGATGCGGAATGGCGGGAAAATAGCCAAACGCATACGGGTTCGTCAACGGACCATGCTTGTTGAAACCCTTCTGCAAATAGGCTCCCTGCATGTAATGGAACCCACGGGTATCGCCGCCGTTATGACCGGAGAAAATGCGTCCCTGTGAATCGAGATCCACGCCAAACGCATTGCCACCCCCTTCCGAGAAAATCTCGTAGCGATGCGTCTCCGGGTGATAACGCCAGATGTGCTGGCCTTGTGAGAACACGGCCTGCTCGGGTTTATCCAAGCCGGGCCGAATCACCTTGGACGAGACCGTGCTCCCTTGAGCTCCGTATAACCAGCCGTCCGGACCCCAGCGCATGCTATTAACAACCGAGTGCGGATCTTCCAGGCCGAAGCCCAGCAAATGAACTTCCGGATCTCCATCCGGTTTATCGTCGTGATTCTTGTCGGGATAGAACAGCAAGGCAGGGGGATTCACCACCCACAGCCCACCGCGCCCCTGGCAGAAGGAGGTCGCGATATTGAGGTCGTCAATAAAAACCGAGTGCTTGTCGTACTTGCCGTCGCCGTCGGTGTCCTCGTGAATGCTGATCTTGTCCTTGCCCTTGGTCCCGTGCGGCGGAGGGAGCGGCGTCTTGTCGTAAACGGCCCGCCACCAGAAGT